>NZ_LIRO01000077.1:0-7106 GCF_002742025.1 Limnothrix sp. PR1529 | reverse complement strand
CTAGTGGCGCGGCTGCCTTAACGTGATATGCCAAGTCAACTGACTGTTATCGCCACCAAATCGTTAGGCAGCAAGGGGCTTAAGCCCCTTGTTATCACGACTGCCTTTGCCGCCTTGACCCAATAAATTAAGCCTGTTGCGTTACTAAGTTCTGGAATGAACTGGTTCTGGAATGAATTGGGCAAAAACTTAAGCCGATCGTTGGGCGATCGCAATGCCCGGCGCGTAGGCTTCCAACACCCGAGCCGTGAGCGAGCAAGTCACCATCAAATAGTCACAGGCATGGCACTGGGTGCGAATCACGTTGCTCGTGCGAATCCGATGACGCTCTGCACGCGAACCACAGTTGGGGCAGTAAATCGTTTCTACGGTCAGCATTGTGGTCACCATCTGGCAAAAATTTGAGGAACTAAACCGAGGCATCGACGGGCTTGTCTAAACGGCGGATGGGCTGAAGGTGCGATCGCCCCCCCAAGGCAAGGAGCATTTGCGGCGGGAGCACCGGATCTGGGCGATCGATCCTTCACATCCAGTGATAAAAAAACGCGATCAGCAACGAAAAACAACGAAAAACAACACAGATATGAGCCGAGTCATCCCGTTGACCAAGAAAACTCAAAAAACGACGGAATCCATTTGAGCGCGATCTCCATTGGCCCAATTCAATTAGTCCAGTTCAAGCGGTAGGGGACTGAAAGGGCTGTTCTCGAGCATTTCCGTCGTTTTCGACTCCTCACGACCTTGCAGATAGCACTGTCAATAACTTCAACAAATTCAGTAAATGGCCGGCAGCCAACCGACCACAAACCTCAGCGGAAGAATGCCTTAAAAAGCAATTTCAGAGGCGATGCGACTGGTTTTGAGAGCAGGAAACAAGGGTGATCAAAACCAATCATGGAATCGAGGGGTTAATTCATTCTCGTTCTTAGCATTATGGAATAGCCGATCGGGGATCGGGGGAATTTAGCAACAATTCCTTTCAATTTAAAGACATCGGTTCCTCCGAATGACGCGATCCCTAATTGGTTACCTCTGATACCAAGTGAGTCCCAATCAAAACTCAGTCGATATTTCGGCAAACTCTTCCCTTAAGAGAAGCGGCGGCCTGCAACTGTTCAGACGGTAACTATGACTGACTCGATCGGGTCGTCATGGCAAAGGTGCAGCTAAAAATCTGTGATCTGGGTCAATGCAATGTTGGGATCTGATCAAGATTGGGATTGGTGTTCTACTTAATATTGTTTTACCTACTTTTGATGAAACTTCAATTCTGTTTATCTCTGTTAAAAGTTTTGGTTTTCTTAAGCTTTTCTAGGGAATTTCCACCCAAAAGGGCCGTGAAGCATTTTGTGGATGAACGATCAGTTTTTGGCAAAAAGTTTGCAATTTGGAATCAGTGAGAGATGGTTAATTTTCCATGCCCGCAGTCGTCACCCACAGTCGTCGTAACAAGGGGCTTAAGCCCCTTGTCCCTCACGAGATTGTCGCCGTGAAATCAGGGGTTCAGGCGATTGGACAACAAACCCTCAGCCCCTTGCCCCACTCCGATTTGCGATCGAGTTGCTGGGTTGTAGTGGGTGGGGTTGAGCGGCTGGAACACCATTGGGCGGGATGCAACTGGTGGATTACATCCCGATCGAGCCGCGCTAGACTCCGCATCCATGTTTGTTGCCCCACGGATTGCTCGCGCCTATGCCTTGCGCCTATTCCTGTGGGCGGACAGCCTCCAGAATTTGCGAGAAATAGAACTGGGAGCCAATGAACTCCCGCCGATTGACCTCAAACCCATTGGCCCGCAAAATCCGCACCACATCCCGCACCGGGTGCAAATAGGCGCGCGTGGTTTTGCTGGGGCCGGGGAACAGCTCGCCAATTTTTTTCAACAGCACATAAACCGGACTCTTGGGCGCAAAGCTGAGGATTAGCTTCGACTGGGCAAGGCTGGCCAAATGCCCAATCATTTTTTCAATGTCTTGGTCGGGATAGTGAATCAACACATCCAAGCAAATCACGGTGTCGTAGGAACCCTCGATCGCCTCAAGATCCTGCACTTCAAAACTCAGGCGATCGCCCAAGTTCAGCTTGGCCGCACGCTCCTTGGCCTCACCGATCATCGCCTCAGAAATGTCGCTACCCGAGACGATCGCCCCCAACTCCGCCAACGGCACACTCAGGGAACCCACGCCGCAACCCGCATCACAGATGGTTTGGCCCGCCAGTTTGCTTCCTTGCTTCAGCCAATAGACCACCGTATCCACCGTGCGTTGATGCCCTTCGCGGATGTCGCGTTGCACCTTGTTCACGTCGCCGTCGCCATAGATGCGCCGCCAGCGATCGAACCCAGTGGTGTTGAAATAGTCCTTGACGATGGCTTTGTCGTTGCCCTTGTTGCTGGTGGCGCTGCTCATAGGGAAATTGCGTAAATCTTGGGTAGAGTGATCTCAAAAGTTGGATGCTAAGGGCCAGGATGGTCGCCAGGGCCTGGCCGTGGGTCGGCGTGGATCGTCACCAGTAGCTCGGGTGGTTACCCATTGGCGCTGATGGGCAAGGCAACTATGGCCGAATGGCAACTGCTGTGGATCGCCATTATCGCCATCATTGATCGTTGCATTGCACGACGGCTGCACCGAATTCATTGCCGCAAATGAGCAAAATTCATTGCCGCATTTGATTATAGAGAGACCCGCAGCCGCGATCGCCGAAAAAATCCTGGCCACCCCCTAGCCTCGATCTGGCTTCAGCGCGTAGAATCAAGTTTTGTCTTTTGTCGTTTGCTCCCAAAAACGACAGTCGTTACACTCGATTCGGTTGCAACAGCCCCCATGGTTAAGATTCGCCTCAAGCGCCTCGGCAAAAAACGCGAAGTCAGCTATCGCATCGTGGTGATGCAAAGTACCTCGCGCCGCGATGGTCGCGCCCTGGAAGAACTGGGTTTCTATAATCCCCGCACGAACGAAACGCGCTTGGAAGTGCCTCGGATCATCGAGCGTCTGAAGTCTGGTGCTCAACCCACCGACACCGTGCGCAGCATCTTTGAAAAGGCCAACATTTTTGAGCAACTGAAGGCCGCTAACGCCTAGTGGGTTGGAGGTGCAGTTTTCTGGTCTGTCGAGATTCCTCTCCCTTCCCGACTGACCGGCAGCCTGCTCCTGTTGTTTGGCAAGGCTCGGGCGATCGCCCCACTGAATCGCGTTCATCGCCCCGGTGGCTTTGCCCCTAATCATTTTCGAGTAGCCGGAGTTCCGCTTGACAACTTCGACGAATCCAAGCCCCTCGATCGACTACGAGGGGCTTGTGCAATACCTGATTGAACCGTTGCTGGAAGTGCCCGATGCTTTGCGGATTGACTGCGAGCACACGGGCAACAATGTTTGGCTGCGGGTGGCCTTTGACCCGGCCGATCGGGGACGGGTGTTTGGGCGCAGCGGCAAAACCATCCAATCAATCCGCACGGTTTTGGACTTGGCGGCCCACCATGAAGGTCGCGCGGCCTTTTTGGACGTGTATGGCGGCTACAGCTTGGGCGAGGGCCCCTCAGAAGACGGCAACGGCCGGGGCCGGGGCGATCGCGGGGGTGACCGACGGCGATCGCGACCCGATCGACCCAACCGAGGGCGGTAGCGGTGGCTCCCCTGTCGATCGACCTGGGCAGCAGCACCAGCGCCGTCACCCTGGCGGGCCATCGCGAGGAAACCCTCAAGGCCCTGGCTAAGCACACGGGCACAACCCTGGTGATGCGCGGCCAAGAGTTGGTAATTACTGGGCCCGACAAGGCGATCGCCCTGTGCCAACAAATCGTCAAGGCCTTAGAAATCTATTGGAGCGCCGGACAGCGGATTGATGAAGCGGATGTGCTGACGGCGAAACGGGCGATCGAAACCGATCGGCTCGGTGAGCTGGCGGACTTGCACCAGGACTCGATCGC
Organism: Limnothrix sp. PR1529; assembly: GCF_002742025.1. Taxonomy (NCBI): domain Bacteria; kingdom Bacillati; phylum Cyanobacteriota; class Cyanophyceae; order Pseudanabaenales; family Pseudanabaenaceae; genus Limnothrix; species Limnothrix sp. PR1529. The sequence continues at coordinate 3,181 of NZ_LIRO01000077.1, read as the reverse complement.
CCGCACCCGACGCGGCGACAACATCCGTGCCAAAACCTTTCGCCAACAGCGCTACATCAAAGCCATCCGCAATCACGACCTGATCTTTTGCACCGGCCCGGCGGGCACGGGCAAAACCTTCCTCGCTGCCCTGATTGCGGTGCAAGCGTTGCTGGCTGGTGAATTTGAGCGCTTGATTCTGACCCGTCCCGCCGTGGAAGCGGGCGAGCGGCTGGGGTTCCTGCCCGGCGACCTGCAACAAAAAATTGATCCGTATCTGCGCCCGCTCTACGACGCGCTGTACGAATTGATCGACCCGGAAAAGGTGGCCAACCTGATGGAGCGGGGCATTGTGGAAGTGGCTCCGTTGGCCTACATGCGCGGTCGCACCCTGAACAATGCCTTCGTGATTTTGGATGAAGCCCAAAACACTACGCCAGCGCAAATGAAAATGGTGTTGACGCGGCTGGGGTTTCGATCGCGCATGGTCGTGACTGGCGACATTACCCAAACCGACTTGCCGGAGCACCAAACCTCGGGCATGGCGATCGCCCAACGGATTCTCAAAAATGTTGAGGGGATCGCCTTTTGTGAACTGACCCGCGCCGATGTGGTGCGCCATCCGCTGGTTCAACGGATCGTCACCGCCTACGAACGCCACGAAGCCGGCCAGTAGGGCAATTTTCCGCACACCGCAGCCACTTCGCCGCTCACAAGTCTTCCCGATCGTCTGTCTCTCATCAAAATCCGTGATTCGGCATAATTGGCTTAAGTCTCGCCTCTCTCACTCGTGATGCCGAACGAATCTGCTGCGCCTCAGCCGGAACCCAAGCAGGACGAAAAAGCCCCCGATTCAAAGTCGGCCGCACCGGATGCGAAGGATAAAGACAACACCAAGGATGCCCAATCTGCCGAGCTAGCCACCGAGGATAAGGATGCTGAAGCCGCCGCCCAACATTGGGTAGTGCAGGCCATTGATGCTCTCGCAAAACACACCAAGAGTCTGGGCGGGAGTCTGGGTAGCGGTGGATTGGTCTTTTTTGTGTTGAGACAAGACTGGGCGTTGGCGGGACTCACCCTCCTGTTTTTGATCGTAACAACAGCATGGAAGGGCTACAGCAAAAGTGTTCTGAGTCGCGTCTCAGAACTGGCGGGGGCGAGGGGGCTAGCCCATGTGGACACCTTGGTGGGTTGGGCAAAAATCGCCAATCAAAACTTGACAGCAAGGATCAACTGGTGGCGATCAGGGTTTGAGACCAAATATCTGGAATGCCAGGGCTGGGCCTGTCTGCGTGATGACCCACTCGGGCTGGATCAGGTGGGTGATGGTGTGATTCGGCCATTGCTACAAGAGATTTTTGTGCCTTTGGAACTGACTATCAATCCACAGGTTGGGGGCTATACCGAGCAGCGGAAACGGCTAAAGCAGCAGCTCAACAAGCAACAAAAGTCCCCTAATGAAAATTTAGGGATGCAAGAGGCTTGCATTCAATCAATTTGGGATTTGCTGAAACAAGTTCGGCGCGATCCGAGCTATCGCCAAATGTTGATCCGGGCCAAGGGTGGATATGGCAAAACCACACTTTTGAAGCATTTGACCTATGTTTACTGTCAAAAAAACCGCCAGGTTAATTACCAACGCCATCACGCCCCTAAGTTAATTCCTTTTCTGGTGATCTTGGCAAATAAAACCAATTGGCAGATGCTTGCTGATGAAAAAGCGCCAGACTTACCGGATTTTCTGACCAGGATTCATTTACCCAGCTTACCCAAGGGCAAAACCTTAAAAGTTCCAACCAATTGGATTTTGGAACTTTTGGAAAAGGGCAAAGCGTTGGTGATGTTTGATGGATTTGATGAAGTACCGCTAGATTACCGTTCGGCCGTGAGCCAATGGATTAATCGGCAAATGCGCGAGTTTCCAGAATCGGTGATGATTGTCACCTCGCGTCCCACGGCTTGTTTGGAACATTATGAGCCTTTACCTAGTGCTTTGTTGTGGGTTCGGCAGTTTTCAGAACAGCAGCAAGCCAAATTTATTCGACAGTGGTATGGCTTTCAGGAAATCAAGGCAGTTGGTGGGCAAAAAACGCCCGATGTTGAGCAGCGAATTGAGGAGCGATCGCAGTCTTTGATCGATCAGTTACAAGCCAGACCCGAGTTAGCAGACTTGGCGGGCAATCCCTTGTTGCTCAACATGATGTGTCGGTTCCATCGGGAACATGAGGGCCAACAATTGCCCCAACGGCGGGTGGAGCTATATCAGGATATTTGCGAGGTGCAAACGGCACGGCGACCCAAGGGGCGAGGAATTACGCTAGGTTTGCGGCCGGCTGAACGTTTGGAGGTGCTGCAAATTCTGGCGCTGGTGATGATGTCGCGGGCTAGGCCGGGGGATGATCAGGGCCACAAGCAAATCACAGAAGATGACTTGTTGGATGTGATTGTGCAGCCGATTGGAGAGCGCGACCCGGAGGTTTCGGCGCGGGACTTTTTGCGGCAAATGGTGGAGGTGAGTGAACTGTTGGTGGAAACCCAAGAAAAGGGGATCTATGAGTTTTCGCACCTGAGTTTTCAGGAGTTTTTGGCGGCGAGTGAAATTGTGCGGCTGCGCCAAGAATCAATGTTGTATGACAAGTTTGCGATTCCTGCTTGGGAAGCCACGATTTTGCTCTATGGGGAGTTGGTGAATCCCTCGAATTTGATTCGAGAGGCGATGAAACAGCACCCAGATTTGGCTTATAAAATTTACCAAACCACGGCCAAGCGGTTGGACTTGAGCAATGCAGAACGGGCGGAACTGGAGCGCCTGAAAAAAACCGTAGCCAGCTCGCGCTACGAAACCCTAGAAGCCCTGATGATTGCGGGCGACTGGGTGGGGGCCGACGACGAAACCTATCGGCTGATGATCACGACAGTGGGCAAGGAAGAGGGGCAATGGTTCACGAGTGAGGAGCTGTTGAACTTTCCTTGTGAGGAATTGTTGGCCATCGATAGCCTGTGGGTGAAACACAGCCAAGGTCAGTTTGGCTTTTCGGTGCAGAAGGAGATTTACGTGGCCTGTGGAGCCAAGCTGGATGGCCGGTATCCGGGTGATAAGATTTGGGAGGACTTTGGTACGCGAGTGGGATGGCGAGAGAATGACGACTGGAAGAGCCGCAACGAACTAAAGATGAATCCCCGTCTCTCACTGAAAGGAGAA
>NZ_LIRO01000079.1:0-15189 GCF_002742025.1 Limnothrix sp. PR1529 | reverse complement strand
CGGTGGCGATCGGGGCGTTGGTGATGGGGCTGTTGGCGGGCCGGTGGGGCAATCGATCGGTGATGTTGGCGGGGGCAATCGCCTTGGGGATGGGGCTGCCAATGCTGACGCTGACGCAATTGGGAATCATCACTTGGCCGCTGGCGTTGGTGATGATGGTGGCCTGGGCGGGGCTATTCAATGGGGGCATTCCGCTGGCGATCGACCTGATGCCCGATCGCGTGGGATTGGGAATTGGGTGCTTTTTCGGTGGTTTTGCGGCTGTCAATGCCCTGTTGAGTGCTACGGGGTTGCCGCTGCATCCTGGTCAGGCGGCGGGTTCCTTTGCGGTGGCGGCGGGTTGGTTAATCTGGTCACCCGCAGCGACGGGGCCGATCGAGCCGATCGAGCCGATTGAGTTCATCGAACCGATCAAATCAGCGAATTCTGCAACCCATTCTGTAACGAATTCAGAACCCAACAATCCCCCTACCAAGGGCGACGGGCCGCTTGATTAAGCCCCACAATTGCCAGCAGGGCCATCGCGATCGATACCCACACCCACAGTTGGGCCCGGGGCCAGTCACCCGCTTCCACGGCGGCAAAAATGGCACTGGGAATCGTTTGGGTGCGGCCGGGAATGTTGCCCGCTAACATCACCGTGGCCCCAAATTCTCCGAGCGATCGCGCGAAGGTGAGCAAGGCCGCCGCCACCAAGCCCGATCGCGCCAAGGGCAACCGCACCCGCCAAAAAATTTGCCAACCATTCAGGCCCAAGGTGCGGGCCGCCCGCAACAGGTCGGGATCCAATTGCTCAAAGGTGGAAAGCAAGGTGCGATAGGCCAAGGGAAAGGCCACCACCGTGGCCGCCACCACCGTGCCCAGGGGCGAAAACACCACCGACACCCCGATCGATTCCAGAGCCAACCCGATCGGCCCCTGACGACCCAACAACACCAACAGCCCAAACCCCACCACCGTTGGCGGCAACACCAGCGGCAACACCAACACCGTATCGATCGCACTGCGCCAGGGTTCCCGACAGGACAGCATCGCCCAGGCAATCAGCAAGCCCAAGCTCACGGCCAACCCCGTGGCCCACAGGGCCGCCCCCACGGACAAACTCCAAGGCGACCAATCCCACTGGGTCACCCCACTGGCAAGGCTGGTCATGAGTGGGCGGGCGATCGCTCAGGGGCCGCCACCGGATGCGGCAAGGGTGAGGAACTCCCAAAACTCAGGGGCACAAACCCATAGCGGACAAAGATCGATCGGGCGGTGGGTTTCCCCAACCAGTCAGCAAATTGGCGAGCGGCGGCCGGTTGGCGCGTTTTGGCCATCACCGCGATCGGGTAGATGATGGGCGGATGGGATCCCGGCGGCGCATCTCCCACCAACACCAAACCCAGTGGCGACTCAGTTGATCGACGCACATCGGAGGCATACACCACCCCCGCATCCGCATTGCCGGTCACCACCGCTGTCAAAACCTGCCTGACATCCTGGCCCAAAACCAACTTCGGTTGCACGGCTTTCCAAAGATCCAAAGACACCAACGTGGCGCGGGCATAACGACCGACCGGCACTCGTTCCGGATCCCCGATCGCCAAAAATTTCACCTCCGGCCGAGCCAAGTCTTGCCACTTGCGCAGGGGAACCCCGGGCCGGGCCACCAAAACCAACTCATTGGAGAGCAGATCTCGCTGGGTTGCCGGATCGACCAGGCCCGCCCCCGCCAACTCCGCCATGGTTTTGGCATCGGCTGAAATGAACAGATCCACCGGGGCCCCTTGCAAAATTTGCTGCTTGAGCGCGCCGGAGGAACCGAAATTGAGGCTTAACTGCACCGTGGGTTCCACCAGGCGATATTCCGCTTGCAGGGTGGTGAGGGCGGGTTGCAAGCTGGCGGCCGCAGAAACGGTCAGGGTTTGTTGGGGTTTTGCTTGGCCATTGGAGCCGTTCCAGCCCACACGACATCCCGCCACCATTCCCACCATCAAACCCATGACCCAAAAGCGCCAATTTGCCAGCATATGCCCTCTTTTAGATGTGCTTTTTGATGTGCTGAACAGTCGCAAGGCAAGCTTAATTTTGATCGGTCAACTCATCGGTTAATTCATCAGTCAATTCCAATGGCGGCTCTTCCCAGACCGTTAGGCAGCAAGGGGCTTAAGCCCCTTGTTATGGCGACTGATTCCGCAACGTTGCCCCAATGAATTCAGACTGCTGCGCTGCCTAGGAATGGTCGGAGTCGAGATCATCTAGCTCGATCGCCAGTTCCCCGGAACCGGCGTGGGCCGTTTTCACCCATTTCAACTGCTTGGGCCGCACCGCAATCCGCAAACCCATGCTGGCAATGACGGGGAACCAGTGCAGCATATACACCAAACCCAAGGCGGTTTTGCTGAGGGTGCGCAACCAACTGACCAGGCGATCGCCCCAATGGGTGGGAGATTCGGTGCCCGCCGCCACCAATCGCAACCCCAAAACCATCCCCAAGGCCGAGAGCAACAGCCCCGCCGTAGCCAGCGGAGTCAGCACGGGCCCATCGCCCCGAATGCCGGCCACAACCCAGTCAGCCACAATCATTTGGGGAACGAGGTATTGGAATAGCAAAAACACGGCTAAATCCAAGGTTTTGGCGGCTCCACCGCGATTCCCGGCGATCGCCCGCCAATAGTCGAGATAGCGTTGGTAGCCCCCTTCGGCCCAGCGGTTCCGCTGATGCCACAGGGCCTTGAGGCGGGTCACACCTTCTTCCAAAACCGCCGGGAACATTAAGCATTCAATATCCCAACCGTTCAGGTGCAGCCGCACGGCCAAATCCAAGTCGTCGGTAATGGTGGCTTCGTTGAATCCGCCGCATTGTTCGAGGGCAGCACGCCGAATAAATTCACCATTGCCCCGCAGCTCACCCACGCCACCCAAGCGGGCCCGTTGTCCTTGGAGGTGGCTGTCGAGGGCCATTTCTGCCTGCTGACCTCGAATCCAAAAGTTGTCGCGATCGGGATGAACATCAAGGGCTTCCGCTTGCACAATCGCCTTGCGCAACTGCACTGCGCCAACGCTCGATCGGGCAAAAACTGGAACCACCTGCCGCAATAGATCCGGCTGCATTTGAGCATCCGCGTCAAACACCACCAGAATTTCGCCCCGAGCCTGGGCCACGGCCGCATTCAACGCGCCGGACTTGCCGCCCCCGGCCCCCGGCGGCCGCCGCAAAACGCGTAATTGCGGATAAACCGTTTGCAGTTGTTGCAACACCTGGGGCGTGCGATCGCTGCTGCCGTCGTCAATAATCCAAACTTCGTAGCGATCGGCTGGATAGTCGATCGCGCAGAGGCGTTTCACCAGCGCCCCAATCACCGCTTCCTCATCCTTGGCTGACACCAACACCGCCACCGAAGGCCAAGCATCCGCCGCCCAAGCAACCGGCGATCGGGAAAGATCTGGGGCGATCGTCGCGCGTTGGTCGGTCGATCGCGCGGTCACCGCCGCCTGGGGAGCCGCCATCACCCGCAGCACATAGGCCCCCGCCAACACCGTCACCACCCACACAAAGGCCGGCCCCCAAGCCGCATAGTGCAACATCACCACCGTGGACCAGAGGGCGAAGAGAGCGGTGGCCGCCTTGCGCCGCCGCCCTTCGAGGCCACCGCTCCAATCCCACTGGTCGCCCGATTCCGCCGTGGTTCGATCGAGAGCATCCCGGTCAAGAAGTGGTTCCGTCATATGATTCAGGAAGATGGTGCAAGTAATGAGTTGGGGTTAATCAACGGCAATCTTCCCTAGCATTAGACCGCTTGCGGCCAAATCACGCAAGCGATCCATCCTACCAATTGGTGCAGTTTGGGCCCGGTGAATCAACGGTATTCTTACGACATTCTTGAGGAGTTTTTGAGGAGTTCTTGAGACCCCAACGCCCCTTGTTGAAGGGGTCTGGCTTGGCAATAATGGCAAATACGGCAATTGCCGATGGTTGACGGCCACGGCGCGATCGCCCCAATACTGTCACCACCCCCCATCGTCTCGTCATCCTCTCACGGGCCACAGGAGGCCACGCCACATGTCGTTGGACAAACTAGAACCGGCTGCTAAGGGAGCCGTTGGCGTTTATCTGCCCTACTATCAGGGCGCAAAACGCAACGTGTTGCCCTTTGCGATCGGGCTATACCAAAAGGGATCGATCGAAGGTAAACGTCGCATTGAAGGCGGCGACGATATTCCCTTTGTGGCCACCTGGCGTGTTTCCACCCTGCCGGCCGACCTAACCCGCTGTCGAATTCAGTTTGATGGCAATGCAGAATTAAGCTACGAAGTGTCCATGGCTAATTTTGAATTTATTAGCTTTCTAATTGATGTGTTAATTGACTATAAAAAAACGCGGGTGACGGATTTTTCAAAGGCCTTTTATCGCAAGCTTCTGAGCCATTTGGAATAGGATCAAGCGAGCTAAAATATTCCTCCCGATCGGCCCTCGCTGGGCCCTTCGGTTTGGCCCTTAGATTCGGTTTGGCCCTTAGATCGGGCCTTGGATTAGCCCTTAGATTGGGGCGATCGCTGGTTAGATCCACTCTTCAGCCTCTGACCAGCGAAACCCGATCAGGCTTTGGCCAAATCAAAATCAGACCGAAATCAAATTCCAGCACCAAATTCCAGCACCAAATCCCGCATCAGGCTCAACAGTAAGTTCGGCATTCAGCCGAAATCAGGCATTAAATCGGGCATTATTTTTTTGGTAATGTTAGGAAACGATCGCATAATGCCCCCTTTAGCCCCATCGTCCGCCAAATCGTTCGGGAAACCCTGAATTGGGTCGCTTTGGAGCTGCCCATGGGCGGGAAATTTTGGGAATGATTAACCCTAGAGGGGCGATCGGGTCACATCGGCGGCCGGCCGTCGGTTTCCAAGCCCATTCTCAGACCCGGCAGAGCGATCCCCAAACACCTCAGCCCACCCGGACTCAGGGCGCAAAACTGCGGAAACAATCCCTAACAACTTGTTACAATCGTTACCCTTCCATACCAGGTGTAATGGACAGTTGCAATCGCTGCAATACACATTAATGATTTAATTGCATTAACAGGATTGCTATGTCTGGTATCCCTCCAGATTTGATGGGTCGATCGCACCTGAAAATCGCCCCTCAAATCTGACGACATCTGAAAGTCAATTCACGCTCTGAATCACGTTCTGAATACTGAAGACCGCCCACGGTTCTGGGTTGCGGAGTTTCCCCCTCGCAAAGGCCGATGGATCTGTTGAACGGGTCTGTGACGCAGCGAGAGACCCCCGCCGGTTCTGCCAACGATCGCTAACCTTTTCGATCGCCCTTCGATCGAGCCACGGTTCCCCGATTTCAACCGATTTCCCCCAACCGCAGACGGTTCATTTCGCCCCAGTTTGTTGCACAACACAGGAGTTTTAGCGTGCCGTTTCGTCCCAGGCATTTGATCGTCGGTTCTACGGAAGAGTACAGCGGCAAATCAGCGGTATTGCTAGGGCTGGCTCATCTGTTGGCCACCAAGGACATCAAGATCGGTTACGGGAAGCCGCTCGGTGGCCTGATGACGGCCACGGATGGCGAAGATGCGGATGTGCGGCTGATCCGCGAGACATTAAACCTCCCGAGCGATCGACTGCTGCCGACGCTGGTACAACTAACCTCCGATGCGGTGCTCAAGCGGTTGCAAGGGGAAGACCCCACCAACTACAGCGCCCTGCTGGAGGATTATGGCAACACCAGCGCTGAGTTGGTGCTGATGGAGGGGCCCGCCTCCTTGCAAGAGGGCAGTTTGTTTGAACTATCCATGGCCCAAGCGGCGCGGACGCTGGATGCATCCGTGTTGCTGGTTTGTTCCTATGAACCCACCCTGACGGTCGATCGGCTGATGGCCGCTCGGGAGCTGCTGGGCGATCGGCTGGCGGGCGTGGTGCTGAACCGTTTGCCTGCCAAGGAACTGGACGCGGTGAACGGTGTGGCGCGGCCATTTTTGGAGTCCCAAGGCATTCCCGTTTTGGGACTGCTGCCGCGCAACTCCCTGCTGCGGAGTGTCAGCGTGGGTGAACTGGTGCGCCAACTGGATGCGGAAGTGCTCTGTTGCCGCGATCGCTTGGAACTGATGGTGGAAGACCTGAAGATCGGGGCCATGAACGTGAATTCGGCCCTCAAGTATTTCCGCAAGGGCAACAACATGGCCGTGGTGACCGGGGGCGATCGGGCAGATATTCAGTTTGCAGCCTTGGAAACCTCAACCCATTGCTTGATTCTGACGGGGCAAGTGCCGCCGGATCCGACAATCATCGCCCGCGCCGAAGAGTTGGAAGTTCCGGTGCTGACGGTGGATCTGGACACGTTGACCACGGTGGAAATTGTCGATCGGGCCTTTGGGCAAGTGCGTTTGCAGGAACCGATTAAAATTCAATGCATCCGCCACTTGATGGGTGAGCATTTCGATCTCGATCGACTGCTGGCCCGCCTGGGAATGGAACCCGCTGCCGTCTAGGTCAGCCCGACCAACAAAAACGGGTTGCCACCGGACTCTAGCCACCGGAAGAAAAAGGAAGTTGTTTGATCGTGTCCGCCACTGATCCCGTGAGCGAGCAAATTAGTCTGTTCGATTTTGGGGGCATTGCACCGCCGGCCCCCCCACCTCCGCCCGCGATCGACCTCGAACGGATTCCCCTAGACGGTCGGCAACCCATTCCGCCGGGAACCTACAACAGCCTTGAAGCGCTGTTTGCCCATTGCCGCCAATGCCAACGTTGCGAGCTGGCTGGCGGTCGCACCAATGTGGTGGTCGGTCGCGGATTGCCCACGGCCCCGATCATGATCATTGGTGAAGGGCCGGGCCAAACGGAGGACGAAACCGGGTTGCCCTTTGTGGGGCGATCGGGACAGTTGCTCGAAAAAATCCTGGAATCCGTGCGCATTGACCTGGCCACGGAAGTCTATATCTGCAACGTGGTGCGCTGTCGGCCGCCCGGCAACCGCACCCCCACCCCCGAGGAAGCGGCGGCCTGCCGGCCCTACCTGATGGAGCAGATTCGGTTAGTGGATCCGAAAATTATCTTGCTGACCGGAGCCACGGCGGTGCGCGGCGTGACCGGTCGCAAGGATGGCATCACCAAAATTCGGGGCCAGTGGCTGGAATGGGAAGGGCGGCTTTGTATGCCCATCTTCCATCCCGCTTACCTGTTGCGAAATCAGTCGCGAGAGAAGGGCAGCCCCAAATGGTTGATGTGGCAAGACATCCAGGTGGTGCGGGCCAAGCTGGATGAATTTTTGGGTCGATCGCCCATTGAGATTCAGGACTAATTGGCCGATCGCTCGAGACAATTTGCCGGGGCGAGCTGGTGAGCAGATTGTCAGGTGATCGCTTCAGGCAACAGCACCCGACAAATTCGCCAGTCGGGCAACACCGTTGCGCCCATGTGCTCATAAAACGCGATCGCCGGAGCATTCCAGTCCAGCACGCTCCACTCCACCCGCCCGCACTGTTGCGATTTGGCCCGATCGATCACCGCTTGCAAGAGTCCTTTGCCCAAACCCTGGCCCCGATAGGCCGGCAACACAAACAGATCTTCGAGATACAAGCCCGGCCGGGTCAGAAAAGTTGAATAGTTATAGAAAAACAGCGCCATTCCGACGATGCTGGCCGCGCCGCCCGCTGTGGGCTGGGCTTCGGCCACCAGGGCTTCGGCAAAGGGCCGATCGCCAAACAGGTGCGATCGCAGGGCTTCCGGGGAACCGGTGACCTGGTGGCTGAGTTTTTCGTAGGCGGCCAGGGCTTCAATCAGGTGAAAGAGGGCCGCCACATCCGCAGGCTGGGCCGATCGGATCTGGACGGTGGCCGGTTGGGGATTTTCGATGGAAATCACAGGGCTAAATCACAGGGCGAATCAACAGGGCGAATCAACAGGGCGAATCAACAGTGGCTAGGGATGGTGCGGCAGTTTAAAAGCAGACCGGCCCTCAGCCGAGGCGCTTGGTCCAAAAGTCGCGATCGAGATCCTGGAACCCCAAGGATTGATAGAGCGATCGAGCAACTGTGTTCGTTTTGCCCACTTCCAACCGCAGGGCCACCAGCCCGCGATCGCCACAGAACTGCTCGATCGCCGTCATGGTTTTGCGCCCCAACCCTTGACCGCGCCAGGCCTCGCTAATCCACAACTCATCGAGCAGCGCCACCATCCCGCCAAATTCGAGGCTGTAAAGGTAGGCCAACAAGGCATAACCGGCAATGGAGGGGCGATCGGGCTGGGGATCACTTTCCGGCTGAATCAAAAGCACCGTGCCCCAATCCGGTTGGGCCAGGAGCCGATCGAGCGCGGGCCCCACCCGATCGAGCGCAAATTCAATGGACTCATGCTCATAAAGCTGACTAATTAAGGGCAGCACCAAATCCCGATCGGGCGATCGGGCTGGTTTTAAGGTCACCACATCCATGCGCTTTGTCTTCCTGCTTAAGCCACCCAAATCAAACCACCCCAATCAAGCCATCAAAATTTAGCAATCAAAATCAAGCCATCAAAGTCAAATCATCAAAATTTGGCCATCAAAATCCAACGGTTAGCCACTTCATAAACAAGCAGCTAGCTGGACTCACCAAATTTTCATTCAGCCCACAAAAAAACTGACCAGGATTCCCATTTTGCATAGGATGCCCCAATCAGTCTACCAATCTTTAAAAACATCATGCTAGAGCAAGGACAAGGAGAAACTTGTTACTCCAGATTCTTGAGCCAACCTGATTTCAGTCCCATGGGCTGAAACATCACTTGACTACGAAAGCAGCACGCTTATTTCTATGAACCCAATGACTTGGGTTATCGAGTTCTCGAGTCAACAAGAGATGAAAAAGTGAATTTGAACACCTAATTTGACTGACAATCGATTGAGAGAAGTTGCAAAAGGGAAGTTGCAAAAGATTTGAGGGGAATATGATGCCAGCAACGTGATTAGGAACAATCTCCTGAGAACGTGACTGCAACAATCCAATCACTGACCAAATCACCCATCAAATCGTCAAAACATTGGATTGTGGACATTGGAGCGCGGTCAGCGGCGCTATTCAACCAAATCTGGCTGAGGTTGCACCATGTCGTAGTTGGATGGGTCGTAGAGATAGCGGGTGGCTTCCTCTTCGAGACGATTAATCGAAAACGCTTCCAAGGACTCGGTATAACGCAGGGCTGCCAAGTAACCGTCAAGGTACATCCGCATATCGTCAAAGCGGTAGCCCCGATTCCACAGTTCAGCGATCGTATCGGCGATTTTTTGAAAGTGGCGGACGGCTCTAGGGTCTTGAAGCATAGGCCTCCTTTGGTGCAAGGCTTAGAACTCGGGAATCGCGTGCGCTTGTTGCACCCTGGCAACGCGATTGAAGGTGACCCCGATGGAAGTTGGTATTTCTATCTTAACTGGTTGCGATCGACTGCCAATGTGGGCTGGCCGCGATCTTCAGGAAACGGTAGCCCATGAAACCTTAAACACGAACCAGGTGCAATTTTCTCAAATTTTCTAGTTTTCTCAAGAATTCGCTGTTACACCCGGGAAACTTCCACCCCGATCCCATCAGTTTGGTCGCTGGGAATTAGGGTTGGCGCGATCAAACCGTGACCCGAGGCAAGCGCACCAAAACGGGTTGGGTTGATCGTCCCGATCGGGCGGCTCCGGGTTCTGCGCCCACCGGTTCCAGCACGGCCAAGGTATCCCAAGCGGCTTCATGGACGGGGCGATCGCACCCCTGTTGCAACAGCAACCGCACACAGTCGGCGGCGGTGCGGGTTTGGGTGGCATCCAAGTGCCCCCGATCGGCCAGATGGCCCAGTTGGCGGGCAGCGGCCAGTTGGGAAAGGGGATCGCGATCGCTCAATCGCTCGATCGCCCGATGGAAGAGACGATCGTGCTCGATCGTGGGTTGGCCGAACCAGTGGCGCACCAGCAGGGCCAATGCGCCCAGGGTTCCAAACCCTTGAAGCACCGTAGCCGCCCCCAACCAGCCGGTCGATTCTCCCAAGACGGCCGCGGCCACATAGGTACTCAGCATGGCTGCACCACCGCCCACCAGGGCCAGGGTCAGCTTGCCGTTTTCGCCCCGGTTCAGTTCTCGCAACCAACCTTGAATCTGTCGATCGAGGGCTTGCCAATGGCGCGGCTCGGTGCGGTAGACCAGCCAAACCACGGCTCCACCGGCCGCAGCGGCGGATCCTAGCTGCCAATCCGACAGCAGGAGCAGGCTGCCACCGGCAACCCAAGGTAACCAACGCCGGGTGATGATCGATCGGGCCGCGTAGCGATGGCGGAGGCGTGTTTTACGGGGATGGTGGCTGGGGCGTGGCCGGCGATTGAGGGATCGATCGCCAGACTGGTCTACGGGGCGATCAACATGATCGTCGACACGATCAACATATCGATTCGCATATTCATCCACGTAGCGATCGGGGTCATCGGCCCAAGGATCATCCAGCGAATCGCGCCGGGCCGGCTGGGGGCGACTGGGTTGAGAATTCAGCGGCGAGCCGGCCGGGCGCGACGATCGCCCCCGTCGGGCCGCCGGGCCCCGTGCCGCCGGGCCTAGGGTGGCCCGGTGGCGAGTTGAGTAGAGCAGCTCTTCCACCATGCGTGCCACCGAGACCCAAGGAGATGAAGTTGCAGCCACAGCCCAGCCCTTGCCGAAATTTTTGAAAAGTTACCAGTCCATGGTATCAGCCTCCCCCAACGGGCCGATCGCCCGTTGGGAGCGCAACCCCTATGGCAAAATGAAAGACGGCCGGCCGCAAGGGCCCGCCCAATTTTGATCCCATAAGATCCAACCCTTCAAAATCGACCTTACCTGAAACGCCCGTGACCGCAACCGTTGTCAGTTCCGAAACCCGCCGCCGGCCCGTGTTTCCCTTCACGGCGATCGTCGGTCAAGAAGAAATGAAGTTGGCGTTGATGCTCAACGTCATTGACCCCAAGATTGGGGGTGTGTTGATCGTTGGCGATCGGGGCACGGGCAAATCCACCACGATTCGCGCCCTGGCCGACTTGCTCCCGGAAATCGATGTGGTGGACGGCGACCCCTTCAACAGCGACCCCCGCGACCCGGAATTGATGAGCGACGAGGTGCGCGATCGGGCGTTGGCGGGTCAGTCCTTGCCCGTGGTGCAGCGCAAGGTGCAAATGGTTGACCTGCCCTTGGGAGCCACCGAAGACCGCGTTTGCGGCACGATCGACATTGAAAAAGCCCTGGCCGAAGGGGTGAAAGCCTTTGAACCGGGCCTGTTGGCCAAGGCCAATCGCGGCATCCTTTACGTGGATGAAGTGAACCTGCTCGATGACCACTTGGTTGATGTGCTGCTGGATTCGGCGGCCTCGGGCTGGAACACGGTGGAACGCGAAGGGATTTCGATTCGCCACCCGGCGCGATTTGTGTTGGTGGGTTCCGGCAACCCGGAAGAAGGGGAACTGCGGCCCCAACTGCTCGATCGGTTCGGGATGCACGCGGAAATTCGCACCGTGAAGGAGCCGAACCTGCGGGTGCAAATTGTGGAAGAGCGATCGGCCTTTGACAGCAGCCCCCAAAGCTACCTCGATCGTTGCCAAACGGAACAGCAAGCCCTGCAAGCCAAGCTGGTGAACGCCCGGAACCTGCTGCCCTCGGTGGAGCTGGACTACGATTTGCGGGTGCAAATTTCCCAGGTTTGTTCTGAGCTGGATGTGGACGGATTGCGGGGCGACATCGTGACCAACCGGGCCGCCAAGGCGATCGCCGCCCTCGAAGGTCGCACCCAAGTAACCGTCGATGACATCCGCCGGGTAATTGTGCTCTGCTTGCGTCACCGGCTGCGGAAGGATCCGCTGGAGACGATCGACTCGGGCTATAAGGTTGAGAAAACGTTCTGCTCGGTCTTTGGCTTACCCTTCGAGCAAAATTAGTCAACTCGATCGGCTGGGGTGCAGGCGATCGAGATCGCAAGCATGAGCATCGGGGGGCGCAAGCGTTCATTGGCTTCAACTTAAGACCGAGAAAATCCGGGTAGGGGCGTACAGCCGTACGCCCCTACAGGGTTGACGGGTTTCAATCGACCCTGATTGGGATGATTTTGAACAAGCTAACCGTTAAGTTGAAGCACATGGCAAGCATTGCGCCCCTACGGAATGGGGTGCTGTGTCCCGGTCGGACGGATGAGGGTGTGATTGGGTTGGGATCGTTGAGATCATTGACTTGTGGGCGGGCCAGAGTTCCTTGGCCTGCTGAAGCTCTAGCAATCTGAGAACGGGAGGCGAAACCGTGGCGCTGCTGTTGGCCGGTGATGTGGGCGGAACCAAAACGATTCTGCGGTTGGTGGAAACCGACAGCCGCACCCCCCAGGCGGTGGAGTTGCAACCCCTGTATGAAGCCCAATACGCCAGCCGGGACTTCACCGACTTGGTGCCAATGGTGGAAACCTTTTTGGGGGCTTCCGGGCTAAATCGCCGACCCGATCGCGCCTGTTTTGGGATTGCGGGGCCCGTGGCCCACGGCACATCACGACTCACCAACCTGGGCTGGTTCCTGGAGGTCGATCGCCTAATCCAAGCCCTCGAGATTCCCCATGTGGAACTGATCAACGACTTTGCCGCCGTCGGCTATGGCATCCCGGTGCTGGAAGCGGTGGATTTGAAAGTGTTGCAGCCGGCCAAGGCCGATCCCCTGGCCCCGATCGGGATCTTGGGGGCGGGCACTGGCTTGGGCGAAGGATTTTTGATTCCAACGGGCGAGCCGGGCCGCTACCGAGCGTTCAGCACCGAGGGCGGTCACACAGACTTTGCACCCCGATCAGCCCTGGAATGGGAGCTACACAACTATTTGCAGGAGCGATATCAGATCGATCGGGTCTCCGTGGAGCGAATTGTTTCCGGTCAAGGGATTGTCGGCATCTATCAATTTTTGCGAGATCGACAAACGGGCCACGAAAACAGCACCGTCGCCCAAGCCATCCGCACCTGGGAACAGGAAATGGGCCGCAGCGAAAAGAGCATCGATCCCGGTGCAATCATTGCCCGTGCTGCCTTGGAAGAGTCCGATGCACTCTGCGAACAGGCCATGAACCTGTTTGTGGCGGCCTATGGAGCCGAGGCGGGCAACTTGGCCCTGAAGCTCTTGCCCTACGGCGGGCTATATGTGGCCGGAGGCATTGCCGCCAAGATTTTGCCCTTGCTCGATCGGGGACAGTTTCTATTTCACTTTGGCAGCAAGGGCCGGGTAAGCGAGCTGTTAGAGAATGTGCCCGTTTCGGTAGTCTTGAATCCTCAAGTGGGGCTGCTGGGAGCGGCGGTGTGCGCGGCTCAATTGGGCTAGGGCGCGATCGATTCATTGATCGATTCATTCACAGGACAATTCACCCGCGCATTGTCCGCGCATTCATGAACCCACAGCTTAAAAAGCCAAAACTAAGAAAAGCCAAAACCGAAACGGGGCCAAGACCTGCAACTTTCCTAAGATTCTCAATGAACTTGGTCAGTGACAGCGGCTGGCTCAGGCTCGGTTTTAGCTTTTCAGAAACTTTTTCAGTAGATGCTTCGTAAATGCTGAATCAATCAGTGCTGAGTCTAATCAGTGCTGAGTCTAATCAGTGCTGAGTCTAATCAGTGCTGAATCAATCAGTGCCGATTCAATCAATGCCGAAAACGATAGGAAAGCGCATAGGATAATGCTTAAACATGACTCCAGAAGCCTTGAGGGATGATTGATTAAACAACAGCATCTTCAAACGCTCAGATTCTGGAGTCTCCTATGGGTTCTGATTAACACAAGGGTTAATCATCATCCGTGTCTTCCGGGTCGCCCACCATGTTGGGGCTAATCAAGGTGATATCAAACTCGTCCGGCGGCCCGATCGAGAGCGTATCTTGCTTGAGGGTGTAGTAAATGGCCCGAACCTGGGGCCCAAAGACAATTTCGTCCTCGTTTTGTAAATCGTGGACTTGCAGCTTACGACCGTTAATTAGCAGCCCATTGGCACTGGGTTTGCCCTTGAGGTTGCCATCGACAATTCGGTAATAGGCTGTACCGTCGTCATAGGACAGACGAACGAGGGTGGCGTGCCGACGCGACACAAATTGAGAAACAAGGATGACATCGCACTTGGGATCGCGTCCAATGGAGTAGACGGGATTTTCGAGAATGACTTCCCGTCTCCCCTTGTCGTCTTCAACGATTAAGAGGTGATTTTGCCTGGGTTCTGCGGGCATGGGCTGATTATGCGGACTGGATTAACTGCGCTCCACGAAGTGTGGAGACTCTTGACGTAGCTCGGTTACGGCTAATTCTGACATGTCTGGTTTTGTTCAGGCAGCGCACTAACTGCCGATCGGGCGCTGACACGCAAGAGCAGGGAATTACTCACCACACTGACAGAACTGAAAGCCATCAGAGCGGCAGCAGTGGCAGGACTAAGCCCCAATCCAACGGAGGGTAACCAAAGGCCCGCCGCGAGGGGAATGCCAATCGCATTGTACGCGATGGCCCATAACAGGTTTTGGCGAATTTTACGGAACGTTGCGCGGCCGAGCATGATCGCGCTCGGCAGGTCGAGCAGTCGATCGCGCGTCAAAATGACACCGGCAGTTTCGAGGGCAGCATCGGTGGCCGATCCCAGGGCAATGCCAACGGGAGCAGTAGCCAAGGCGGGTGCGTCGTTGATGCCGTCACCCACCATGGCCGGATGGGGCAATTGGCTGATGATTTGGGCTTTTTGGTCGGGTCGCAGCTCGGCAACCACGGCCGATCGGGGCAAACCGACCCGATCGGCTAGGGCGTTGGCCACCTCAGCCCGATCGCCCGTCAACACCCGAATATCCAACCCCAGTTGCTGGAGCCGCTGTACGGTGGCGATCGCATCGGGTCGCAACTCGTCGGCGGCCGACAACAGCCCCACCAGTCGATCGCCCTCCGCCACCAAAATTGGCGTTTTCCCCGCCTTGGCCATCTGCTGCAAGGCCGATTCCACCGACTCCGGCAAGGGAATTCCCCCTTGAGCCAGCCAGGCCCGATTGCCAACCCAAACGGGGCGATCGGCCACTTGGGCCTTGGCTCCCAGGCCCGGTTCCGTCACGAAGTCTTGGGCCGGGAGGGCGGGTAGCGCAGCGGCCGCTTGGGCGATCGCTTGGGCCAGGGGGTGGCGAGTGCCCCGCTCCACGGCCGCCGCCAACTGCACCAGGCGATCGCCCGTCATGTC
>NZ_LIRO01000084.1:0-6418 GCF_002742025.1 Limnothrix sp. PR1529 | reverse complement strand
AGCACTGGGTAATCATGCTCAGGTAAGCTTTTGAGAATAGGTTTGACGATTTGAGAGAATGAGCGTAACATTGGTGTATTACTTTTTGATTGTTTGGGGTAAGAATTACATCTTCTTACCCCTTTTTTATAACCTGAATCTGTCATTCAACACTTCTGGATTTTGCCATGTGCCTTAACAAGCGTTTCAGACTAGGTTTTCTTTAGTTAAAGAGGTGCTTCTTTATACTTTGCACAGTTCACCACTGAGGCTACTGGGCTAAGCAATGATAAGCCATTCAACCCAAAACGGTCTAACCGTTCCGGCTAAATCAATGAAATTTGGACTTCGTTCGATCGGCACTCGCTTGTTTGTGGCGGTGATTTCTGCCGCTGCCATTGGTCTCGGCAGCTTAGGGTATTTATTTTATAGTGAGCTGAAGTCTGTTCGGATTTTGCAACTAACGTCGGAAACGGATAACAAGGTTCGACATCTTGATGCGGAGCTGCTCAGTGGTGAAACTTTTTTAAAGAGTTTGGTTTCCGCAACAATCTTCTTGCACGATAGTGGTGTGCGATCGCCCGAGGCTTACGAGAAATTAGTACTTTCATTTATGTCAGCTCGTCCTAAGCTGATCACCGGATTTGGGGTGATGCAGTTCCCCAAGGGTTTGGTCGATCGTGAGTGGTTTGGGCCCTATATTGAAGAATTTATTCCCGATCGCGGGGTTACCCTGGCTCAAAATCCTAAATTTACGCTGGTTGATCTATGGGCAGTAGATCAATATCCCAAGATGCAATATTTTAAAGACGCGGTTAAGGCCGATCGCTATCTTTGGTCAAAGCCTTATATGAATGATAATTATCCCATTCCGCTCATGACCTTTTCAGGGACGATTCGTAATCAAAAAGGTCAATTAATTGCCGTGATGAACGGAGATATTAATATTGATGATCTTAATAAAGATATTGATGCTAGTGATCTTAATTTGAGTCAAGATGATCCTTCATTCAATAGCAATGGCTACCATGCCCTAATCACAAAAAATGGGCAACTCTTGAGTTATTCTCTTGATCCTCGTCAGGCTGCCCAAATGGCTAATGTTTCATCCATTCCATCCCTAAAACCGGTTTGGGAACAAATTCGTTACCGAATTAACCAAGGCATTGAAAAATCGCATTTTGAATCTGATTCAATCTATTGGGTTTATCAAACAGTTCCCAGAACTCAATGGGTGATGCTGGAAGCGATTCCCTATGAGACGGTTGCCAAGCCTGCTCTGCTAGGAGCTATTAGCGCCACAATCATTGCAGCCGTCTTTTTGCTTTTGGTTGTTTGGTTATTTATTCGATTTTTAAATCGCCGTTTGCAACCCATTTTAGATGTTTGTGATCGCACGATCGGGGATCATAGGGACATCAACAATTCAGGCGATGAAATTAGCCATTTGTCTGATGTCTTTTTCAATATGGTTAATCAGCAGCAAACCCTACTACGAAAGTTGCAAACAGCCAACAATCAACTCGCGCAGTCAAATCGACTGAAAGATAATTTCTTGGCAACCATGAGCCACGAACTCCGCACTCCGTTAAATACAATTTTGGGAGTGGCGGAAATTTTGCAAGAGGGCATCTTTGGTGGAGTTAATAAGCAACAGCACAAAGCCTTAGAAAATATTGAAAAAAGCGGCGCGCATCTTCTAGACTTAATTAACGATATTTTGGATATTGCCAAAATCGAGTCGGAATTTTTGGAGCTGAATTGCACGACCGTCGCGATCGGGGCGCTTTGCACATCAAGCGTGGCATTCATTCAGCCCCAAGCCGAACAGAAGAATATTCGACTGGAAACCAATCTATCGCCTAATTTGCCAGATCTATATATCGATGAACGTCGTATCCGCCAAGTTTTGTTGAATTTGCTCAATAATGCCTTTAAATTTACGCCAGAAGGGGGACACATCACCCTAGAAGTGACTGGCCAAAAGGAAGAGGGCGAGGATGAGGCAGAAAAAAATGGAGAATTACAAAAATATTTTGTGCGAATTTCGATCACTGATACGGGTATTGGGATTGCGCCAGAAGATATCAAGCGTCTTTTTCAGCCGTTCGTGCAAATTGATAGTGCCCTCAATCGTAAATATGAGGGAACGGGTTTGGGTTTGGCTCTGGTGAAGCGAATTGTGGAACTTCACGGTGGTCGTGTGGGGTTGACCAGTGAAGTGAATGTGGGTAGTTGTTTTACGATCGATTTGCCTTATATTGAAACGCGATTTTCCGTTGGGCGAGAACAAGAAGGCAAGCCCAATTTACAGAGCGACTCAGACCAAAAATTGAGGTCTCTTGCCCCCTAATGCCTGGCGTTGGAGAAGAGACTCAAAATACTGATGCAATCTTTTTTGGGTAATCGGAAATTCAGGGATTTGCGAAATTTGCTAGGCGATCGGCTTGGTGTCCATGGCGGCAAGTTGGGCGATCGGTTGCCATGCGGTCACATCAGCCAGGAGGCTTTCATAGCCCAAATCATTGGGGTGCAAACCATCGGAGCCGAGGCGCTGTTCAACCCAGGAAGCCCCACGCGCGAGCCACAATTCAAAACAGTCTAAAAACGGAATCCGTCGCGCCTCACAGGCCCGACGGATCACTTCTTTATATTGATACTGATCGGCATGGTTGTAATACAAACACTCTAAAAAGGGCATTTTGCTGGGGTTGACGGGAATCATGCCGACAAACAAGACGGGGCAGAGGCCCTGGGCCCGATCGAGCAAGGCTTCCACTTGCGGGCCAAAGATTTCAATGGGGGTCATGTTTTTGCCATCGGCCCGGCCCACTCGCGGCGAATCATTGGTGCCCACGGAAAGAATCAGGCGATCGGGCAGGCGATTGCGCAACTCGCCCCGGCTGCGAAATTCCAACTCCAGTCGATCGCTCACTTGGCTCACCTTGTCGCCCCGAACGCCCAAGTTATAAATCACATGGCCGGCTGAGTCGGGAGCCATCCACTGGCGGCGCAATCGTTCAACCCAACCGCCGCCACTGAGATCGCCGTAGCCATAAATCACACTGTCGCCCATGGCAATGATGCGGAGGGGTTGCGGTTGCTTGGGCCGAAATGGAGTCACCACGGCGTTATGGCGCATGACAGGAGACGCGATCGGAGCTTGCATAGGCTGCGGCGTGGAACGCGATCGAGAAAGGAATTGAGCCGGAATGTATCACTGCTGGGATGCTTGAGGCAATCACCCATCCCTAATCATCCTCACAGTGGGATTGAGCCTGATTCCGGGTCAAAGGAGCCGATCGGGACAGTTTTGGCGATGGTTTTGGCGATGGTTGCGGCGGCTGGGTCAAGGCTGGGCAAATTCGGTTGGGGCAAAGTTGGGGGACATTCAGGGCGAATCCGGAGCGAATCCGGGGCGAATCCGGTTTGAACCAAAAGAACGCAACAGGCTACATCGGCCACCAAGGGAGTTTGCTAATCTCTCGATCGCCCTTGATAATACGCCCCGGACTGCCCAGGCCCCGACCGCCTCTCCCACCAAACTCCGCTGAACCACCTTCAACCACCCGCAAGTAACCTGCCGTTTCCCATGAGCAAAGTCTTCCGCGAGCTGCTGAAAACCATCGGCAGCGGGCCCCACACAGGCAAAAATTTGGATCGATCGCAGGCCGCCGAAGCCATGCGACTGATGTTGACCCAGGCGGCCACCCCAGCCCAAATTGGTGCGTTTCTGATTGCCCATCGGATTAAGCGGCCCACGGGCGAAGAGTTGGCGGGCATGTTGGATGCTTACGCTGAGTTGGGGCCGCGCTTGGGGCCGATCGCCCTCGATCGGCCCTTGGTCAGCTTTGGGATTCCCTATGACGGGCGATCTCGCACGGCTCCTTTGGGCATCGCCACGGGGTTGATCTTGGCGGCGGCGGGGTTTCCCTTGCTGTTCCACGGGGGCGATCGCATGGCCACGAAATATGGCATTACCCTCACGGAACTGTGGCAGGCCTTGGGTTTGGATTGGACTCGGGCCAGTTGGGAGCAGGTGGAACGGTGCTTGGTAGAACAGGGCCTAACCTACTGCTACCTGCCGAAGCATTTCCCCGAAACCTTGCCCCTGGCGGCCTACCGCGATGAAATTGGCAAACGGCCGCCCCTGGCCACCCTGGAGTTGTTGTGGTCACCCTACCAAGGGCCCCAACATCGGGTGATGGGGTTTGTGCATC
The DNA here is from genome assembly GCF_002742025.1 of Limnothrix sp. PR1529. Lineage (NCBI taxonomy): Bacteria > Bacillati > Cyanobacteriota > Cyanophyceae > Pseudanabaenales > Pseudanabaenaceae > Limnothrix > Limnothrix sp. PR1529. The sequence goes on along the minus strand of NZ_LIRO01000084.1, from coordinate 2,219 downwards.
CGCCCACGGAACAGATGATGCGTGATGCCTTGGCGCTGCATCAAATTGAGTCTTTCACCACGGTCAAGGGCCTCGAAGGCAGTCCCGACTTACCGCACGATCGGACAGTCATCACGGGATTGGGGCAACCGGGCCGGTTCGATCGCCTCTGTCTCAACCCCTGGGATTTGGGATATAGCCAAAGCAATTTGCCCCTGGGGACGGCTGCTGAATGGGCTGAAAACTTGAGTTCCCTGTTCCAAGGGAGCCATGGCCAAGATCACCCCTGGCGCACCAGTGTGATTTGGAATGCGGGTTTCTATCTTTGGCGACTGAGCAGCGCTGGCTCCGATCGGCCCACTGACTTCACCGATCAAACGCCATTGAAGAATTACTTGGCTCAGGCGGCCACGATTTTGGATCAAGGATTAGCCTGGCAGAAGCTTTTGGATCTGCGATCCCATCTGGCGATCGCCTCAGAATAGGCAAGAATGGGCAAGCAAAATCAACCCCAAACCGGTTAACAATTCCGGCCCAGAGGGGTCTGACTCCCATGTTAGACTCGCATGTGACTCATCAAAACGATCGACTATCGCTCCTCTGCACACGAGCGTCCCATCGGTGGGGCGCTTTTTCGTAGGTGAGCGATCGCTTGCAGGATACCAGACTCGTTGAAACTTTGGGGTTGGGAATCCCGATCGGGGCCCCAAGAGATCCACAAACCATGCATCAATCCAGACTGGATCAATCTAGACTGAAATCTAGACTGAGATTCAGATTGATGATCAGTTTGATGATCAGTAAATTCCTATCGGTGATTAACCATTGGCTATGAACCGCAAACGGCAACCCGCCCGCGATCCCTACCGCGATCGCGACAGTTATCGCAGTGATTATCGGGGAAACGCTCGCGAGTCGGCCGGGCGCGACGCGGATCGCGAACCGAGATCGGAAGGGCGATCGCCCGAACCACCCAAGAAAAAAGGCTTTAACTACACGGTGGTGGCGATTTTGGCCGGCGTGTTCATCCTGGGTATGGGCGTGGGCATTGGGTTCAGCTCTTCGGCCAGTGTTGATCCGCAAAATGTGGCTTCGCGGGAATTTATCGATCGGGCGGCTCCCAACCCGGAACTTTGTGCCCAATTTGGAGCCAGCGCCATTTCCATGAATGCGCGCATTTTTGTGACCCTCAGCCCCTTCAGTGTTTACGTGTCCCAGCCGGAAATGCAGCCCGGTTGCGTCATGCGCAGCAACAACTGGGCCGTGCTGCAACAACGGGGCGTGGTGACGGATAAGCAGATTTCCGAATGCAAAAACCGGATGAATACCTTTGCTTTCACCGGCAGCATTGACAGCAAACCCCGCGTGGACTGTGTTTATCAAAACGACTCGGCGGGGAACCTGTTCTTGAATCAGCCCGGCGTGGTTCCGGCCCAAGAAAGCGATCGTTTCTAGCGTGACCCACGGGGGAATAAAGACGGGATGTTGGCTTATGGATTGGCGATTTTAGTGGCGATCGGGAGCCTGTTGCTCTACGCGATCGCCCTGCGGTTTCCGATCCTGTCACGGCGTAGTGACGTGATTTGGAGCAGCTTTGGCCTGTTTTATGCCCTCGTATTGTGGGTTTGCAGTGGTCAACTGCATGGGGCCGTGCTGCTCAGCCAAGGGGTGGTGGTGGGGTTGATGGCCTGGCAAGGGTGGCAAACCCTGGTGCTGCGCGAACAAGTGGCGCGATCGAGCCTGGATGAGGTGCTGGTTGCCGCGTTGCCCCAGTTCGATCGCTGGGCCGGGTTGCTGAATCTCTTTCGCCCCGGCCAACCTAACTTGACCGGTTGGCAAGCTTTCCGCCAATCTCTCACTGGTTTTGGGATCGTGCTTTGGATCCAGATCCAGACCCAATTGGCCAACCTGCGAGCTTCCCGATCGCCCGGCAGCAGTCCTGCCCCAATGCCCAACTCAGCACCCAAACCAACGCCCAAACCAACGCCCAGCCCAACGCCACCCCCGACCAACGCCGCGACCGCACCGCCTGCTCCGGTTAGCCCCACCACAGGCAGCACAGGGCAAAGTGCAGAGCAAAGCACAGGGCAAAGTGCAGGGCAACCGGTTTACGTGCGCAAGAAATATCGTCAACCGCCGGAAGGCGCGCCCCCCAACCAAACTACGCCGTCGTCTGCTCCCTCCCCTGAGCCTGTGCCCGAGGGTTCCAAGCCCGTTTACGTGCGCAAGAAATATCGTCA
>NZ_LIRO01000068.1:0-45361 GCF_002742025.1 Limnothrix sp. PR1529 | reverse complement strand
CAGTCCCTCCGTGCTGCGGGCGGGGTTGATGGGGGCAGCGGTTCTATGGGGGATGGCTCAACAGCGCCAAGTGAATTCCTTAGGCGCGTTGCTGGCGGTGGTGGTGGTGATGTTGTGCTGGAACCCGCTCTGGATTTGGGACTTGGGATTTCAGTTTAGTGTGCTGGCCACTTTGGGGCTGGTGGTGTCGGCGACGGCGATCGCCCAGCGGTTGAGCTGGCTGCCGGAGTTTACGTCGGAACCGATCGCCTCAGCCCTGGCGGCGACAATCTGGACGATTCCAGTGCAGCTATGGGCTTTTTATCAGATTTCTGTCTATGGGCCGATCGCCTCAGCCTTGACCAGTCTTTGGGTATCAGTGCTAACGGTGGCGGGGTTGATTGCAGCAGTGGCAATTGGCCTGTTGCCCCCCTTGGGAAACTGGTTGGCCAGCGGCTTGGTTTATCCCGTGCGGGGATTGTTGACCTTTGGAGAATGGATCGCCAGTTGGCCAGGCAGCGCGATCGCCGTGGGAGCAATCTCGATCGGGCAGTTGTTGGTTTTATATCTCCTGCTGGTGGCCGTTTGGCAGTTGCCCTGGTTTCAGCGGGCCAATCGTTGGGGCCTAGTGGCGATCGGGGCTTTAGTGGTGGCGATCGGGCCCGGTTGGTTGGCTCGCAGCGGGGAACTCACGGCCACCGTCCTGGATGCGGGCAGCCAACCAATGTTAGCTGTGCGGGATGGAGGGCGCTTGTTGCTGGCGGGAGCCGGAGACTTACCCGTAGCTCAGTTCACGGTGTTGCCCTTCTTGCGCCAACAGGGCATTAACCGCATTGAAGTTGGGGTGGTGATGAGCGATCGCCCCGATCGACGGCGAGGGTGGCTGCGAATTTTGGAGCAACAACCGATCGTCAACCTATACGATCAACCGTTGCAAACGGCCGCTTCTAATGTCGATCGAGCCATGGTCAGTGCTGCTCGGGTTCGCAACGGTCGCTACAGCAACCTGACAGCCGGTCAAACCTTGCGCATGGGCCGCGCCAACCTCACGGTCATTGACCCGATCGCCCCCGCCCTAACCTTGGAATTGGGGAAAGAGCGCTGGTTTCTCTTGGGCAATTGTTCCGTCGCTCAACAAAAATTGCTCGCCCAAACGGGACAGGTGCGATCGGTCACTGGTCTTTGGTGGCCAGGTCAAGACCTCGCCCCGGAACTGGTAGCCGCTTTGCAACCCCGCTGGGCGATCGCCTCCACCCGTGAACTAGCACCCACCGTTACCCCCCTCTTGCGATCGCAGCGGGCGCAACTTTACCAAACCGGCGAAGACGGAGCCATCACCTGGACTGCCAATCAAGGTTGGCGGGCTGCCCTAGACAGCATCCCCAGCGACCAACCGCTTTAGGCTTCAGCGATCGAGGCTTCAACGCTCCAGAATTTAACGGAGTCGCGCAGTGGATTATGAGATTTTTTTAGCGTTCCGCAGCAATGTTTCAGTCATCTCCGCCAACCGATCGAGATCTGTCTTGAGGGTTTGGGCCCGCTCTTTGGCTGCCAACTTCCGGGCGATCGCCCGCCGCGCCACCGGCTCCCTCCCTTGCTGCATGGCCAACAACGCCACCTCATGCCAATCCCGCAGCTCATCCACAGCCCGGTTGTATTGCGGTTGCAAATTATTCCAAACCGGTTTGATATCCGCCAAGGCGCGATCAAGAATAGCCTGCACCTGAGCCTGCTCATCCCCCGACTCCGTAGGCTGATGCAGCACCTGATCAACCCAATCGGGATCCGCTTTTTCCAGAAAAGGCAAAAAGTCTTGTATTTGATGACTCACCGCCCGGCCCGTTTTGCACCAGGTGGCAAAATGCTCGCAATTATTCAGCAGCAGGCTATATTTTGTTTCCCCTAACCGACTGGCCGCGCGCTGGATCGTCGCATCGGGCAAATAGCAAGTGGCATAGCGCTTCACGGTGACCGGTTGCGTGCTGGCAAATTCCAGCAAGGATGTGCGCGTCACCTTGGGCACTTCACCGCGCTTGGAGTAATGGATCACGGTTCCATCACCACAATCAATCCCGTGATGCTCATAGGCACTTTGCAACCCGGCCAGAGATCGCATCACGTAAATTTGGTCGCCCCACGCCATGGGTCAAAATCCTCGTACCAAACCTTAAAGCCAACCAACTACGAGTTAAGCGGATCACCACCGCTACAGCGATCGGGAGTGATCACCAACAGTGGCCAACGTAGCGATGATCAACGTAGCGATCGAGAACAGTTACCACCGCCCCTTAGCCCCTGAAGCCAAGAGGGGATCCGATCGAAATCGTATCCCCTCCAAGCTAGCGTTCTTTATGGACTTTCGGAATAACTTTCGGGTGCCGGGCCCGGTGTTCTTAGGAGGCAAACCATTCAACATGACATTGTGGGGTGGTGTTCGGAAGCGTTTGAACCAGAGGGCTGTGGGCAGGTCGGCGCACAGAGTCAGCAGCCAAGCTCAGCAATTCGATTCTCGGAACGGGGAGAACCCTTTGGCCTTGGGTGGGAGAGCGTTACCCCAACACCCCCAGTTCGGTTCACAGCGGGAACAGAGCAGGAGACGGAGGCAGCTCGCACCGAGTCGATCGGGTTGCAGCGGATGGGAACCGCTAGGGCGCTGGCCTAGGGCGCTTGAAAACGCTCGCCGAGACCCCACTCATGCTTCAGAAACTCCTTGTACATGGTTTCTTTGACGATCATTTGGCGATACAGCTCAACCAAGAATTGCTGGGCCTGCTCAAGGCTCATGTGGGCTACCTGACTTTCGAAGGAGCGGATGTTGAACTGCTGTTCGAGGCTCAATTCAAATGAATGATCCATGGTAGTCACCTCACTGGGTGTAGCGGTTGCGAAGTCCCGCGCGATCGCCGAGTTGTTGTGTCGTCGTAGGGATTCGGCTCGATCGCACCGCAGATGGTCGTTGGTTTCAGCCTTGATCCCCATGGGTGGGGCAACGTCAAGGTTGAATGACCTATCTGCCCTTTAGATTATGACATCTTGTAACGAGTGTTTGACAAAATGCATACAGTTTCATCCAAAGACCGATTGCATTTCCTCATGGTTCCCATCACAGCGAGCGGCCATCCGGATGGCTGGGCACATTGTCCCGATCGCCCTAGCAGGGAGCCAAAACCTGTGACCGCGTAATGTTGGAGCGATTGGTTCCATTTTTCCCGGTTGCAATCATCGATCGCGCAGGTCTGAAAATGGCTTCGGGAGAAGAGGGCAAGGCAGCAGGGTGCTGCATCCGCAACCCAAGGCCACAACCCGATCACAGGGGACGATCGGGGAAGTGCTAATGGTGTAGCGAATTTTTCCGAGGCAAAATGCTTGTGGCCAACAAAGAGCACAGAGCCAGCAACCAATCAGCAACCAATGGGTTGAACCAACCCATCCACCCAACAGCTCGGCCCCCAAGCCGGATCCCGGGAGCGATCGGGTCAAAAAGCAACCCCTGCCTGGCATTGACGATCGCCAGACAGGGGATTGATACGGAACTGAGATTGAGCAATCGATCGGGAAGTCGTCAGGAATTAATCAGAAATTTATCGGGATCAAATCAGCAAATTAGTCATCAATCAGCGATGAATACCCGGGTTTCCTGACAAATCATGCTGATCTGAGCCTGGCTCTTGTTTCCCGATCGCTCAATACCGCCCGATGTTGCTCAATACCGCCCGATGTTGCTCATCAACATGGCTCAACCTGGCTCAGTGGCGATGGAAACGAATGCCCAAGAACACGTCATACATGAAATTCCAGAAATTTTTTTGGTCTCCCAGAATGCCCAGCGTCTGCGGCGATCCTTTCTGATCCAACAACGGCTTCACCCGTTCATAAACCGTTTTGTAGTGATACCAGGGGATTGAGGGCCAAAGGTGGTGAATCAGGTGATAGTTTTGCCCCAAAATCAACCAATTTAGCAGAGCACTCGGATAGACCCGTGCATTCTTCCAGCGATTGCGCTCCTCAAACGGCCGATGGGGTAGATAGTCAAAAAACAATCCCAGGGCCAAACCCACCACCAACGCGGGCGAGAACCAGAAATTCATCACGTAGCCAATGAAGTCCCAATGGATGCCGGCCCACACAATGCCCACCAGCACCATCCGACTCAGAAACCATTCCAGCAACTCATACTTGCGCCAGAGCTTGCGTTGGAAGAAGAAAATTTCGTGATAGAAAAACCGGGGTGCAATTAACCACAGGGGCCCGCAGGTGGAAACAAAGTGATCGGGGTCGTTTTTGGGGTCGTTGACGTTGGCGTGATGTTGCAGGTGAACCCGCGTGAACACAGGAAACGCAAACCCCAACATCAGGGCGCTGCTGTGGCCCAGGATGGCATTGACGATCGGGTATTTGTGGGCGGCGTTGTGGGATGCGTCGTGAATGACGGTTCCCGACAGGTGCATCGCCAGCACATTGGCACAAAAACAAATCCAGTCCGGCCAGTGCCATAGCCAATAGCCACAGACGGAGAGCACCACAATTGCGGTGGCGGCCACCATCATTAGCAGCGTGGGGTTAAACAGTTCCTGGGGTGGGTCGAGATATTCTCGCGGAACGTGCTGCACTGCGGTCGTGGGCTGCTCGGGGGCCACCGCGATCGTCATGGTCGCTCCTTGGCTGAGAAACGTTATGGTTTGTTAAAAATACTTCTAAGAATGATACGGCAACAACCCGCAATCCTTTTTAACCAATTGTTGTATTTCTCTAAAGGCTGGTCTTTCAAACCTGCAAAGTCCGGCAAGTTCCGGCCAACCGGTGCAGGGCAATGCTGATGGATCCGATTGCTCACCATGGGCCAAATCCATGAGGGCGCAGAGGGCGCACAACTGCACGCCCCTGATCAATTAACACTGAAGGCAATGACTAAGAAGGGCAGAAAAGAACCCGAGTCGTGATCGATCAGCCGTGATCCCTAATCAGGAAGGCGCACCTCATTGGCGATCGGTTGGTGTTGCTCGAAGGCGGTGAGGTTTTCAATGGTGGTGCGAGCAATGTCCCCCAAGGCTTCGCGGGTAAAGAAGGCTTGGTGAGCGGTGATGATCACGTTCGGGAACGATTGCAGCAACTGGAAGGTATCGTCCTGAATCACGGTGTCGGACAGGTCACGGAAAAAGAGTTCGGCCTCTTGTTCATAGACATCGATGCCCAAATAGCCAATTTGACCCGATTTGATGCCCTCGATCGCGGCTTTGGTGTCCACCAATTGGCCGCGGCTGGTGTTGATTAGCATTACGCCGGGCTTCATCTGATTGATCGCCTGTTTGCTGATCAGATGGTGCGTGTCGTGGGTCAGAGGGCAATGGAGGGAGATGATGTCTGACTGGGCAAACAGCTCCGGCAAGGAGACATAGCGGGCCGTCCCGATCGCTGCAAATTGGGCGTTGGGATAGACATCATAGCCCAGCACTTTGCAGCCAAAGCCGGTCATGATTTGAGCCAAAATCAAGCCGATTTTCCCCGTTCCCACAATCCCGATCGTCCGGCCGTGAAGATCAAAGCCCAACAGGCCATTGAGGGAAAAATTATCGTCCCGCACGCGGTTATAGGCTCGGTGCAGCTTGCGGTTGAGCGCTTGGATCAAACCCACCACATGCTCGGCCACGGAGTAGGGAGAATAGACCGCGACGCGAGCAATGGTGAGGCCACAGTCTTGGGCGGCACGCAGATCAACGTTGTTGTAGCCCGTGCAGCGAAGGGTGATCAGTTTTGTGCCGTTGTCGGCCAGAAGTTTGAGGGTTTCGGGCCCTCCGTCATCGTTCACGAAAATGCAAGCGGCGGGAAATCCAGCGGCAAGGGCGGCGGTGTGGGCTTCGAGGCGAGTATCAAAGTAAACCAGTTCGTGGGGATGACCGGCGTTGGCGTTGGCGGCATCCAAAAATTGGCGATCGTAGGGTTCCGTGCTGAAAACGGCAACTTTCATAGGTTTCCCCAAACTCTAAACGTCCCAGAACCCTTGAATCGGGCCTGTGGGCATGATGCCACGGGAATTTTGGGGATGGGGCGATCGCGTCAATGGCCTGCGATCGGCCTTGGTCAACTCCAGCCCCAGCCAGCCACCGAGTAGGAAATGATTTTTGAACCATGGGATAGGATAACCGACGCTAGCGGGGCCGACTGTTGACATACTCCCTTAATTTCTGGGCATCAGCAGAGTTGGGCCAACGCTGAAGAACGCTGTCTAGCTGGGCCCTGGCCTCGGCCCAACGATCTGACCAAACCAGGGCTTCGGCAATGCCCACTTCAGCCAGTTCCCAATCGGGATGGTCGGGCGGCAGTTGGGCCAGGGCAGCACGAAAGGAGTTGATCGCCCGTTGATGTTGGCCCCAAATCAGGCAGTTTTTCCCCAGCTTCAGGTAAAAACCCGGCCCCTGGGGAGCGAGGGCCAGGGCCCGTTGATAGGCGCGATCAGCCTCGGCCGAGTCTCCTCGGGATTGGTAGAAATCCCCCATTAGGTCTTCGACGATTGCCGCTTTAACCGCTTCTCCCAAGGAATCGAGCCCCGTGTGGGCATCCACCACCCGCCGCAGGGCGGCCCGGGCCGCCGTTGGTTGATAGCGAATAGTGAGCAACGCGCCTAGGCGGTAATGTCCCCAAACCAAGTCTGGCTCCAGTTTGATTGCAGTTTGATAGGCTCGGATTGCGCCTTCGTAGTCCATTTGTCGCTCCAGAACCATGCCTAGCCCTAAGTGGGCCTGGGCAAAGTTGGGCCGCAGTTGCAAGGCGGTGCGATAGGCCTGAAGGGCGGCGGTGATTTGCCCAAGGCGATAGGAGTCGTAGGCCAGCTCAAACTGGGCGCTGGCAGCGATCGAGGGTTCCGCTCGGGTGGGGCCGCTGTAGCCATTGCCCCGCAATCCAGAGTCCGTGACCGGTTCTCCTAGGGGCGAAACCTGCCGTTCCAGGAATAAATCCAAGAAGCCATAGATCGGATCTCGCTCGATCGCTTGGTGGTAGTAATCCAGAGCAGCGGTGGGCTGTTCAGCCATCAGGTGGGCCCGGGCCAGCTTGAACAGGGCGATCGTTACGGATGCCTCGGCACTTTCTCCCAAGGCACGGTAACCGGCCAGGGCCGTTTGATACCACTCGATCGCGGTTTCAGGATGCTGGGTGCAAAGCTGCCAATCACCCAGGTTTTCCGCTGCGTCCGGGGGAAGGGTTTTGCTGCGATCGGGAGCCGGTTGCAAGTTTTGGCAATCAATCAAAACCGGCAAAACCGGTGGTTCGGACATTGGCGAAGGCATGGCCCAGGCGATCGACTGGCCAGGGGCGATCGTCCCTAGCCAAAGTCCCCATCCCACCAAGCCGATTTTGACCCGGCCAATTTTGAGCGATCGCAACATCGATGCTTACTCCCTTTCCTGTGCTTTAGGGGTCGATCGTTTCGGGATCCAGCCCCAATTCTCGCAGTCGAGCCGCGAGGCGATCGGCACGCTGCTGGGCCTGTTCAGCCCGTTGGCGCTCTTCTGCCGCCTGTTGTTGGGCCTGTTCAGCTTGCTCCCGTGCTTGTGCGGCTTGCTGCTCCGCTTGTTCAGCCCGTTGGCGCTCCTCAATCAGGGTGGAAAAAGGCTGGCCGTCTGGCCGCAGGAGCGTGAGGGTTTCTTCGCCCAGTTGGAACCGAATGCCCAACCGAGGACTGACCCAACTATCCGGTTCATCCACCGGTTCCAGCGCCTCACCTGCCCCCCGAATCAAGATGCTCAGGTCGTTGCGATCGGGGTCATAGATGTAATATTCCTCCACGCCGTGGCGGTGATAGAACATCTGCTTTTTCATCATTTCGGTTAGGCGATTCCCCGGCGACAAAATTTCAAACACCACCTGCGGGGCGATGTTGTTTTCGCGCCATTGCATATAGGAACCCCGATCGCCCTTGGGTGCGCCAAACACCACCATCACATCGGGCGCTTGACGGGTTTTGTTGTCGCCTTCGACGGGATACCAAAGTAAGTCGCCCGCCACAAAGACTTGGGGATCGTTGGCAAAGAGAGCGGCGAGGTTGCTATGGATGGTTTGAATCCATTGGAATTGTTTGGTGTTGTCTGCCATCGGCTGGCCGTCGCTGTCGGGATACTCGATCGGTTTCGGTTGGATTATTCCCGGTGCGCTGGGGGTTTGGGCAATCATTGGCGGATCCTCACGATCGCAATTGGTCTCATTATGACAAGGGGCGATCGGCCAGGTCGGATTGGGCGATCGCCCCTTAAATAGTGCTAGATGGTTCCGAAGTCTGCCGGGTCAAACACCGCCGGACTCACCCCCTGCACAAAGGCCAACACCTCACTGCCAAAGCGAATTTCCGCCCCACCGCTGACTGTGGCAAAACTGAGGCCACCAAAGGCCAACGGAGCCGCCAGCAAAATCCTGTCCGTCCCGTCTTGGTAATCAGTAATCGTTTCCGTGCCCTTGCCGGAACCGATGATGAACCGATCGGCCCCTGCGCCCCCCGTGAGGAGATCGTTGCCCAAATCGCCCGAGAGCAAATCAGCCCCGTCACCACCCACCAGGGTGTCATTGTCTTGCCCCCCAAAGAGGGAATCATCACCCAAATCACCCGAGAGCAAGTCTGCACCGATGTTGCCAAACAGGCTGTCGTTGTTTTGGCCGCCAAACAGGCTATCCGCATCACGACCGCCATAAAGCTCATCGTCACCGATGTTGCCAAAGATCTGGTCATTGCCTAGGTTGCCGAAGAGTCGATCGCGATCGCGCCCGCCAAACAGGAAATCCGCACCATCGCCGCCCAACAGGGTGTCATCACCCGCATTCCCAAAGAGGCTGTCATCGCCCGCATTGCCGAAAACATTGTCACTCCCGCTGAGGGCCACCACCCGATCGTTCCCGGCCAGGGCATCGGCCGAATCGGCGTTATCGGTCAAGTTCAGGTCATCATTACCGGAAGTGAACTGACCCGCTGGGGGCGGAGTTGTGCCACCGCCACCCACACCAAATTCCGTGGAGCCAATGTCGATCGCCCCATCACGCGGCAAACTGCGCTGATCTGTCGTCACACCGGCCACGGCTTTTCCGGCGTTAATGGCCGGGCTGCCCGCTTGCAACAAATAGCCCAATTGGCCGCCGCCAATGTCTTGCAGGGGCCCCAGCTTTGGATCGGCCACGATCGCGCTGCCGGTAATTTGCGGATCTTTGCCCCCGGGCAACGAGGCGGGAAATTGCAGGTTATTGCCCCCATCGGTCAGGGTGCGGTTGGTTTGGAATGATTCGCTAAAGCTGTTGCCGGCCCGATTGTTTACGAACAAACTGTTCGTGACTTCCACCGAGGACGCATTATTTTTGAAAATGCCGCCGCCAAAGCCACTCGCGGTGTTGTTAGCCAAGGTGACATTAATGAGCTTGTTCGCCTGATTATTGGCAAAGAAAATGCCGCCGCCAATTCCCCGCAGCGGATCGGGATTCACCGCTTTGTTATTCCCGATCGTGGTGTTGATGATTTGCACTGAAGCATCTTCCGCAATCCAAACCCCGCCGCCTTGAGTTTCAGCATTGTTATTGGCGATCGTGCTGTTGCGAATGATCGCATCCCCCACGGCCAAGCGCACACCGCCCCCCAAGCCATTCCCGCCCGGATCGGCCACCACGGTGTTGTCAATAATGATTGAATTCTCAATTAACGCCTTGTCCGGTCGGTAGGGATAGAGCGAAAGCGCCCCCCCTTGAGCAGCGGCTCGGTTGGCCGAAAAGTAGCTGCTCCGAATGATCATTTGACCACCCACCCCATCGCCAAATTTGCTGGCAGCGTCAGCGTAGATGGCCCCGCCTTGGCCCCAAAAGGCCGCGCCGCCTTTGCTGGAATCGTTGCCCACAAAACGGCTGTTTTCCACTAGCAACTCGGTTTGGATCGTGCCGATCGCCCCGCCGTTGGTTCCTTTGTTGTTGGTGAATTCGCTGTTGCGCACCACCAGCGTCGTTTCGGCCCAACTTTGCACCGCGCCGGCCCCAAACTCCACGATCGAGCCGCTATTTTTTTGGCTGGCTCGGTTGTTGTCAAAGCGGCTGTTGGTGATCGTGCCCTTCCCCTGAAACTCCAGGGACACCGCACCGCCGGAGAAGTTTTCCGCCTCGTTGTTGCGGAAGGTGACGTTATCGATCGTCAGGTTGACGCGAATGTCAGTACCAATCCCCGCGCCGGAAGTGCTGACGTTGGTGGCTCCTCGGGTGCGCCCATCGGCCACGGTCAGGTTGCGAAACGTGGCGGAACCGCCCTGCTTGCTGACATAAAACACCCGACTGCTTTCGTTGCCGCTAATTACCAGCCCTGGCGCATTGGCTCCATCGATGATGATGTCCCGATCGACCAACAGTTGGCCACTGGTGAGGCGAATGGTTTGGTTGGCCAAATTGGGGGCAAAGGTGATGGTGTCACCATTGGGGGCCGCCGCCAAGGCCGCACGCAGGGAACCGGGGCCGTTATCGGCCAGGGAGGTAACGAGTGTCATAGATTTCCAGGAGAGACTTGTTGAGGCCTGTTTTAGCAGACGCAGCTTCCTGAATTCGAGTGCCGCCGCCTGTGCCACTTACCTCAGGAGCACCCTGGATCTAAAAAACCGAATCTAAAAAGCTTTATCAAAGACAAGGGGCTTAAGCCCCTTGTCCCCCACGATCTGCCAACGGCGGAATCAAGGTTTCAGGCGATTTGACGACAGGCCCTAAGCCCCTTGTCCCATAGCAGCCGATGCTTCGTGAGTGCCTGAAAATACGTCTCAGGAATCCGCTTAGACCTTCAGCCAGCGAGCCACATCCTTGGCATGGTAAGTCAGAATCAAATCTGCGCCCGATCGCTTAAAGCTGGTCATGGTTTCCATCACCACGCGTTGCTCATCAATCCAACCGTTGAGGGCCGCCGCCTTCACCATCGAATATTCACCGGAAACGTTATAGGCCGCCACAGGCAAATTGCTAGCTTCCTTCACGCGCCAAATGATGTCCATGTAGGCCAGAGCCGGCTTCACCATCAACATATCCGCCCCTTCAGCAATGTCCAGGACAATTTCCTTGATGGCTTCCCGCCCATTGGCCGGATCCATTTGATAGGTGCGGCGATCGCCAAATTGCGGGGTTGATTCAGCCGCATCCCGGAACGGCCCATAGTAAGCCGAGGCGTATTTGGCGGCGTAGGAGAGGATTGGAATGTCTTGGAATTTAGCCGCATCCAAGGCTTCCCGAATGGATTTTACAAATCCATCCATCATCCCCGAAGGTGCAATGATGTCGGCTCCGGCATTGGCTTGGGCAATGGCGGTTTTTTTCAGCAATTCCAAGGTGGGATCATTCAGAACTCGTCCGCTGAGATCGCCCGTTTCCAAATAGCCGCAGTGCCCATGGCTGGTGTATTCGCACAGGCAAGTGTCCACCGCTACCACCAAATCGGGCACGGCTTTTTTCACGGCTTCGGTTGCCTTTTGGACAATGCCGCAATCATGCCAAGCACCGGTTGCATCGGTGTCTTTTTCAGCGGGAATTCCAAACAAAATGATGGCAGGAATTCCTAGGTCATAAACCTGTTTGGCTTCTTCAACGATTTTGTCGATCGAGAGTTGATAAACACCCGGCATCGACTTCACTTCGTTCGCCACCCCTTCACCCGGCACTGCAAACAACGGGTAGATCAAATCGTTGGTGGTGACGACGGTTTCCGCAACCATGCGGCGCAGGGTTTCGCTAGTCCGCAAACGACGAGGGCGATGGGTGGGGAACATAGGGTGTTAAAGGATTGAGTCTCAAAAACAGGGAGGCCGATCGGCGTTTTTAGCGTAAAGCCTGAAGGGCCAACGGAGATAAGAGCGTAAAGATACGTAAAGTTTGATCAGGAAAAATGTGCTCAGGCTTCACTGATTGGCTCGGAATTTGCTCGAAATTCGCCTGGAATTGGTTCGGGATTTGCTCAGGATTTACGCAGGATCTACGCAGGATTATTGGTTCAGGAATAGGTTTGGGTGACTTGCGCCCTGCGATCGCCCCCTGGAGCAGCGGGGAAGCAAAGCGGCGCGATCAGCACAAATGAGTGCAAATAAACATTACAAGCCGCCAAGTCCTCAGGATGCTGTCCCCAAAAGTCGATAGAACTAAGGTATCGATGTTTTGGTTGCCCGATCGTGTTGTTGTGGTGTGGTGGTCGCTAACACAAGTCGGTTGGCCTTGGGTTGAAACGTTGAAACTCGGTTGAGACGGCCGCCGCACATCGTCGCCCGCATTGACCGGTCAGGAGGTGTTTATGGGATGGCAACTTGGGCAATGGCAGTTCGAGCCTTGGCGCACCAATCCGCCCCAACCGGATCAGTCGGATTGGCTGGCAACGTTGGCCCACTGGTCAGTGTTCCTGGGCTGCGGCTTGGGAATGGTGACCCTGGCCCCGATCGGGGTCGATCGCGCAGTGTTATTGGAATTGGTCTGCTGCGGTTTGGCGATCGCAATTATGGTGGCGGCTCCTGACCCCCGGGCCCAGGCCAACGCCCGATCGGCTGTGAATTTTCACCTCAACGTTTTGGTAGCGGCCGCCCTTTGCAGCGCCCTGGTCGGAATTCCGTTTCTGATTGCCCTGACGATTAAGGCGCTGGTGTCGCCCCTGTTGGCGGCCGCCCGCGTGGCTGAGGAACCAGGCTATATCCATCACTACGATTTCCTGTGGCAATGGCTAAACCCCGATCGCGATCGGGTGGGGATTTAACCAAACGGGACTCTAGCCACGCAACAGCCGCACAGCAGTGCAGAATTGCAGCAATCCAACCCGGCCACCGGGTTGCCATCGGGCCGTCGCGATCGCTCAGCGGCTGGCCATGGACGACAGGCCCTAAGCTGGATGGGTCGAAATTTATTGCGCTTCAGGAATTATTGCGCTTCAGGAATCCATGACCGCTCTACAAAAGCTTTACGAAGGCAAAGCCAAAATCCTGTACGCCACGGCGGATCCCACCATTCTGTTGGCCTGTTACAAGGACGATGCCACGGCGTTCAATGCCCAAAAACGAGGGACGATCGCGGGTAAAGGGCGCATTAATTGCACCATGTCGGAACACCTGTTTCGCAAGCTGGAAGCGGCGGGCGTGCCGACCCACTTTGTGGACTGCCCCGCTCCCAATGAAATGAATGTGCGGGCCTTGACCATCGTGCCGTTGGAAGTGATTGTGCGGAATTTTGCCGCCGGTAGTCTTTGCAAACAAACGGGCATTGCCCTGGGTACGCCGCTGGAACCCCCGTTGATTGAGTTCTGCTACAAGAACGATGAATTTGGGGATCCGTTGGTGACGGAGGGCCGAATCTACGCCATGAAGTTGGCCACGCCAGCTCAGGTACGAGAAATTACGGAGTTGACCCAACGGATTAACGAAATCCTGCGCGACTTTTTCCAGCAGTGCGACATTATCTTGGTGGACTTCAAGATCGAGTTCGGCATCGACTCCGGCGGGCGGATTGTGCTGGGGGATGAGATTAGCCCGGATACCTGTCGCCTGTGGGATGCCAAGGAAACCGACCCGATCGCCCGAGTGTTGGATAAGGATCGCTTCCGCCAAGATTTAGGAAACGTGGAGGGGGCTTATCAGCGAGTCCTGGAAAAGGTTTTGGCGAATTAGAGATCCCCTGGCCACTCTCAAGCGACAAGCTCCTGCGGTAGGATTGCACTGTTTTGGTTGTTGGTTGGGTTGTCGGTTAGCGAACCGAATTCAGATGGAGTGAGATGGCTCCCGGTGGCGCGTGGTCGATTGCAATCCTCGATCGATGTCCGACCCCTAAATTCGGAGCAACGGCGCAGCAGCGAGCCTCAAACCCATCTCAATGGCTAAATTGGACGCTAACCCGTTGTTTCCACCGCCACATCGAAAGTTGGCTGCGTCCTAAGGTGAGGAGTGTATGCGTGTTTTGCGTTTGATGATCCTGTGGCCAGTGCTGGCTGCAAGTGCCATGATCGTCTCGGTGACCAGTCCAGCAGCCCGTGCGACAGAACCACCCACGGCGACGGAATCGGCAGCAGCATCAACGGCGGAATCGGCAACGAAGCCAACCACGGACTCGGCATCGGCCACCCAGTCAACGGCGGAGCTAGCCACGGAATCCGTGGCCGCGACTCCGGAGTTGTCGCCGGTTTCCCCAGCGGTCACGGCCAATCCTGTGCCACCCGCCCCGATCGCGGTGGCCGCCGGCCCGACAGCACCAACCCCAACGGCCAACCCGGTCAACGGACCGATCGCCGCCGGGCCCGCACAACCCAGCCCCCAGCCCTCAACCGGGGCGATCGCCCAAGGGGAACCTGCCCCCAGCCCAGCCACCGAAGAACCCGCCGCCCCTGAGCAAACCCCAACCGAAGCCAGAGTTCTGGTTGCGGAAGTGGTTGTGGCTGGCGCAGAAGCCACCTTGCAAGAGGAGGTTTACAAAGTCATTCGCACCCGGCCAGGTCAAACGGCCACCCGCAGCCAACTGCAAGAGGACATCAACCGCATTTTTGCCACGGGGCTGTTCGCCAACGTGCGTGCCGTGCCGGACGACACCCCCTTGGGGGTACGGGTCACCTTTGAGGTCACCCCCAACCCGGTTTTACAGGCGGTGCGAATTGAAGGCTCCACGGTGCTGCCAGCCACGGAAATCGATCGAATCTTCAGCCCCCTGTATGGCTCCACCCTGAACCTGAACAAGCTGCAAGAGTCAATCAAACAGCTCACCCAGTGGTATCAGTCCAATGGCTATGTGCTAGCCCAAGTGGTGGGATCGCCGCGCGTGGGTCGAGACGGCAACGTGACCCTGGAAGTGGCGGAAGGGCAAATTGAAGACATTAACATCACCTTCCTGAACGACGAGGGCAAACCCACCAACGAAGATGGCACAACGGTCACCGGCCGCACCCGCGATTTCATTGTGTTCCGCGAAATGGACACCAAACCGGGCGCAGTGTTTAACCGCGATCAAATTCAGAAGGATTTGCGGCGCGTCTTTGGGCTGGGCATTTTCGAAGATGTGCAGTTAACCCTCAATCCCGGCACGGATCCGCGCAAGGTGGATGTGTCGGTGAATCTTCAGGAGAAAAACACCGCCGTTTTGGGAACGGAAGTGGGCTTTAGCTCCACCAGCGGCATTTTTGGTTCCGTCAGTTTCCAGGAACAAAACCTGGGGGGCAATAACCAAAAGCTGGGCGCAGAAGTGCAACTGTCGGAGCGGGGTTTGGGCTTTGACCTCAGCTTCACGGATCCTTGGATTGCGGGTGACCCCAACCGAACGTCCTACACGGTGAACCTCTACAAGCGGCGATCGATCTCGCTGATTTTTGATGGGGGTGAGCGAGAAGTGGAGTTGGACAATGGCGATCTGCCTCGGGTCGATCGCACCGGGGGGCGCGTGGTCTTTAGCCGGCCCCTGTCCAGCACCTGGAGCGGCTCCTTGGGGGCAGAGTTCCAGCATGTGCGCATTGTCGATCGCGATGGCGACCTCAGCCCCGAAGACGAAGATGGCAACCAACTGGCCTTCAACGAGGACGGCAAGGACGACATCTTCACCCTGCAACTGGCCCTGACCAACGATCGCCGAAACGATCGAGTCACCCCCACCCAAGGCTCCTTCTTCCGGGTGGGTCTGGATCAAGCCATTCCCATTACCGGTATTTTCTTCACCCGACTGCGGGCCAACTACAGCCGCTATTTCCCGGTGGAATTCACCAAGTTCACCGCCGGCCCCGAAACGATCGCCGTGAACCTGCAAGCGGGCGGCGTGTTTGGAGACTTGCCCCCCTATGAAGCTTTCCCCCTGGGCGGCACCAACTCCGTGCGCGGGTTTGATGAAGGCGAGGTGGGCAGCGGTCGCTACTTCTTCCAATCTTCGGTGGAATATCGCTTCCCCCTGTTGAAGGTGACGGAACAAATTCCCGTGGGCGGCGTGCTGTTCCTGGACTTTGCCACCGACCTTGGCTCAGGGGAAGATGTGCCCGGGCAACCGGCCGTGGTGCGTGAAAAGCCCGGTTGGGGTGTGGGCTATGGGGTTGGACTGCGGGCCCGCACGCCCTTTGGCCCAATCCGGCTGGATTATGGCTGGAACAGCGAGGGCGGCAATCGACTGCACTTTGGTATCGGTGAGCGGTTCTAGGGGCAATGCAAAGGGAATTACCAACGGCATTAGAACCAGAACTGCAAGCGGAACCCCAACCGGAACTCGCAATGGTCGGGCTGTCCTCGGAGGCTATGGCGATCGCGCCGGAGACCCAGCGCCCGATCGCCCCCCTGCGCACCCTCGGCCAGGCCTTTAGTCGATCGGGCGTGGGGCTACATTCCGGATTGCCCGTGACCCTGTGGGTGCAGCCCAGCTTGGAACCGGGTATTCGGTTTGTGCGCACGGATTTGCCCGATCGCCCGGTCATTCCCGCGCGTTGGGATTTAGTTTCTCAAACGCAACTGTCCACGGAGGTTCGATCGCCCCAAGATCCGCAAGCCACCGTCCGCACGATCGAGCACCTGATGGCCGCCTTGGTCGCCTGTGGCGTGGGGGCGGCCCAAGTGGAAATTAATGGGCCCGAAGTGCCCCTGTTGGACGGTTCCGCCATTGAATGGTGTCGGGCGATCGCCCTGGCCGGTCTGCGGGCCTTGCCGAGCACCCGCACGCCAGCAACCGATCCGGCAACCATTGCTGAACCCCTTTGGATCCATGAGGGCGATGCTTTTGTGGCCGCCTTGCCCGCCGCAGAATTGCGATTTAGCTATGGGATTGACTTTGCCCTACCCGCGATCGGCAACCAGTGGCACAGTTGGTCACCCGGAGCAGCCTTCTGCCCGATCGAGCCGGAACCCCAGCCCGGCTCCTTTGCCCACGACATTGCCCCTGCCCGCACCTTTGGCTTAGCCCACCAAATTGAACAACTGCGGGCCGCCAACCTGATCCGAGGTGGCAGCCTGGACAATGCCCTAGTCTGTGGCGAAGCGGGCTGGCTGAATCCGCCCTTGCGGTATGAAAATGAGCCAGCGCGTCATAAAATCTTAGACTTAGTTGGCGACTTGGCCCTGCTCGGAACCATTCCGCGCGCCCATTACTTGGCCTACAAAGCCAGCCATCGTCTTCATGGGCAACTGGTGGCCAAACTGGCGGCAATGATTGGCAATGGGTCTTCGATCGAAAGTCGGTCGGCAATTGATTGATCGAACCTTGATCAGTCATCGATCGAACCTTGATCGGAACCCGATCGGCAATGAGTCCTCGAAAATCAGTGCCAGCCCAGGGTTCCGCCATTGCTCAGTCACCATCCATCCAATTGCCCAGCAGCGGATAGGCACGCCCATCCCTCACAGGAGTTCGTGACCATCCGTGGTTTTGCCCGCTCGATCGCCCACTGGCCCGTTGTTTAGGTTGCAAAGTCCTATGTCCACTGTTTCTGCTCCAGAACCCGTTGTCACCGCCCAGACCCAGGACACAACCACAACGGATCAGGCCGATCGCCCCGTTGGGCCCACCACCTTCACCGTTGAAGACATTCACCGGCTGCTTCCCCACCGCTACCCCTTCGCCTTGGTCGATCGAATCATCGACTATGTTCCCGGTAAGCGGGCCGTGGGGCTAAAAAATGTCACCTTCAATGAACCCCACTTCCAAGGCCACTTTCCCAATCGCCCGATCATGCCAGGGGTGCTGATTGTGGAAGCCATGGCTCAGGTGGGCGGCGTGGTGCTCACCCAAATGCAAGACAACCCCGGTCAAGGTTTGTTCATGTTTGGGGGCATTGACAAGGTGCGCTTCCGTCGGCCCGTGGTTCCCGGCGATCAACTGATCATGACCGTCGAACTGCTTTGGGTGAAGCAAAAACGCTTCGGCAAAATGCACGGCCGGGCGGAAGTGGAAGGGCAACTGGCCTGTGAAGGCGAGTTGATGTTCTCCCTGGTGGACTAGCGGACTAGTTGACGAACTAGACTTTTCAGCATTGGCTAAACGTATTAGTGTGTCAGGGCAGCGCGATCGCACCGATCCCATGAAAGCAGCGATTCATCCGACGGCGATCGTTCATCCCGACGCAGAACTCCATCCCACGGTGACAGTCGGCCCCTATGCCGTCATTGGCCCCGCCGTTTCGATCGGGGCCGAAACTCAGATTGGCCCCCATGTGATCCTTGACGGTTACACCACCTTGGGGGAACGAAACCAAATTTTTGCAGGAGCCGCGATCGGCACAGAGCCTCAAGATCGCAAATATCAAGGGGCCCTCAGCCAAACCATCATTGGCAACGACAACAAAATTCGCGAATACGTGACCATCAACCGCGCCACCCACGAAGGGGAAGTGACCCAAGTGGGGGACGGAAACCTGTTGATGGCCTACAGCCACGTGGCCCACAACTGCCTCATTGAAGATGGGGTGGTGATTGCCAATGGGGTGGCCTTGGCGGGCCATGTGATGATCGAGTCGCGGGCCACCATTGGCGGCGTGTTGGGGGTTCATCAATTTGTCAAGATTGGCCGGTTGGCCATGGTTGGCGGCATGAGCCGGATCGATCGGGACGTGCCGCCATTTATGTTGGTGGAGGGCAGCCCCGGCCGGGTGCGCACCTTGAACCGCGTGGGGCTGAAGCGGGCCGGCTATGACGAGCTAGACAACGGCCTGACCACCCAAACCCTGAACAAAGCCTTTCGGATTTTGTATCGTTCTGAGGCCACGCTGGAGCAAGCCCTTGAGGAACTCATGCTGCTGCCCTCCTGCGAAGCGTTGCAACACTTAATTCGGTTTTTGCAGCAGTCTAAGGCGGGACGGCGGGGCCCGATGACCGGCCGCAAACCCCACCGCAGCAGCCATGACTAAATTGGGAACGCCCGATCGCCCTTTGCGGATTTTTCTGAGCACGGGGGAAGTGTCCGGGGACTTGCAGGGGGCCCTGTTGATCCAGGCCTTGCAGCGGGCGGCAGCAGCTCGGGGTCAGGTTTTGGAAATTACGGCGCTCGGGGGGCCGCGCATGGCGGCGGCGGGGGCCCGGCTGATTTTTGATACGAGTGCGATCGGTTCGATCGGCCTTTGGGAAGCTCTGCCCTTCGTCATTCCGACCCTGAAGCTCCAATGGCAAACCAAGGCCACCCTCCGCCAGCAACCGCCCGATGTGGCCGTTTTTATTGACTACATTGGCCCCAATTTGACCATGGGCCATTTCTTTAAGCGCCAATTGCCCCAAGTGCCCACCGCTTACTACATTGCCCCCCAAGAGTGGGTGTGGTCTTTGGGCGATCGCAACACCACGCAGGTGGTGGGGCTGACGGATGTGATTCTGGCGATTTTTCCCCAGGAAGCCACCTACTATCAGCGCTACGGAGCCGCCGTGAAGTGGATTGGGCATCCGTTGATCGATCGCTTGGCCCAAGCCCCCGATCGGGCTACCGCCCGCCAGCATTGGGGACTGAGCACCGATGAATTGGCGGTGGTGTTGCTGCCGGCTTCCCGTCGCCAAGAGCTAAAACTCTTGATGCCCAGCCTTTTTGCGGCCGCTCGCCAAGTGCAGGATCATCACCCCAAGGCTCGGTTTTTGATTCCGGTTTCTCTGCCTGCTTACCGACCCGCCATTGAACAGGCGATCGCTGAATTTGGTCTCAAGGCGGAAATTGTCGGTGATAGCTTGCTGGCCATGGCCGCCGCCGACTTAGCCTTGACCAAATCTGGCACGGTGAATTTGGAGTTGGCGCTGCTGAAAGTGCCGCAGGTGGTGATTTACAAAGTGAGTCCAATCACCGCTTGGATTGCCCGTCACCTGCTGAAGTTTTCAATTACATTCATGTCGCCGCCCAATTTGGTGGCCGAACAGGCGATCGTCCCAGAATTGATGCAGGAACAGGCCAGCCCCGATCGAATTGCCCAAGAGGCGATCGCCCTGCTGCAACCCGATCGGGCCGCCCAGCTTCAGCAGGACTACCAAGCCATGCGCGATCGGCTCGGGGGCGACGGCGCAACCGATCGGGCGGCCCAGGAAATCTTGAACCTGATTTAAGCGCTCCTAGCTTGCAGAAATAAGGGGCAACAACCGCAGCCTTTAATGCTCGAAAATATTCTCGTATTGCAGCAAATCGAGTTGCACGATCGTTTGAAGAGCCACAAAGCATTGTTGGGCCAATTCCCAACGTTCTTCACGCTGCAACATTGCCATTAATTTCTGTCGAGCACTGAGCAAATAGCGCACATCATTGGAGGCATATTCCAATTGAGCCACCGATAAATTCACCGCATTGCCCCAATCGGAACTCTGCTGGCGTTTATCCAACTCCACCCCTTCCAGTTCATTAATCAGGTCTTTGAGGCCATGTTTGGGGCTGTAGGTGCGGGCTAATTTACTAGCAATTTTGGTGCAAAAAATGGGGTTCGTGGCAATCTCCAGGTGGTATTGCAACATGGCCACATCAAAGCGGGCAAAGTGGAAAACCTTCTCGATCGCTTCATTTTCCAAAAGCTGCTTCAGGTTTGGTGCGGCAGTCTGCCCTCGGGCAATTCGCACCACGGCCACTTGCCCCGCCGGATTACAAATCTGTACCAAACAGAGGCGATCGCGCCAGGGTTTAAGGCCCATGGTTTCCGTATCGATCGCCAGGGCAGAGGCTTGGCGATAGTCAGCCAGGGCTTCCGCTGATAAATCTTGTTCAAAAACCTGGAAATTTTCTAGCATTTTCTTCAGAAATCACGGATTAAATGAATGTTAATCGAATTGGCATTAATTGAATTGAATTGACACCAACCCAATTCCTTGGGCATTCACCCAATTGCAGCCTTTCCCTGAAGCCATGGTTAGGTTCCATCACAGATGCCATGAATCAGTGATTGGGTGGGCCATGATTACCCTGGAAGGCACTCAATTCGTACTAGCCAGCTTGGTACTCGCCAACTCGAAATTCACAAAATTGGCAATCCCCAAATTAGCATTAACCCAATGGGCAATTCGCAAATTAACATTATTCAATTAGCAGAATTAACTCAATCTAAAGAAATAGCCTGTTCATCCACCCATAAGCGCCTAAAGCTAACGCACAGAGCAAACACCCAGAAATAGCCTGATCCGAATTCCGAAGCCCCGGTGCTCGCGCTGCGATCCTGAACAATCAGTTCCCTATGGTTGCGGTTCAACTTCCGGCTGACGGTTAAATAAGGGCTGATTTTTTGGTCTTGGGCCCATGGCGCGGATGAATATCCCTAGAATGGGGGCGTAGTTTTTGCTGCAATCGTCTAGCACGCGCCCCAGTGGTTCAGTATGGATGCTTCGGATAGGGCTGAGAAGGCTGAATCGAACCAAACTGCCAAGCCTTCCTCGGCGGCGGGAGTTGGCCCCCAAGTGTCAAAACGCTCGCGCCCCGATCGCGCTTCAGAGTTGGAAGCTGGCTTGCTGACGGTGATGGGCAGTGCCGAAGTGCCGGAAGCGGTACGCGATGCGAATCAACAGGCGGTGAATGGGCCGGCGCGGCCCCAGGGGCGGCCCTGGCTGGGTATTTTGGGGGGATTGTTGGGTCTCGGGGCGATCGCGGCGGGCGGTTTTGCCTACCTCTGGTCAGTGCGGCAGTTGCCCAATACCTGGCAAGCACGCTTAGACCAAATGATCGGTAGCACCCCCAGCCCCACGGCTCCCGCCAGCCCTACGCCGGATCCCAACTCCCTGTTGGGCCATTTGCCCTACGAAGAAGCACCCCAATCGGAACTTAGCCCCATTAGTAACGATGGCCAGATGCGATTGCGGCGATCGGCAGCTCGGGCCTATCGCTCCATGGCCGCTGCGGCGCGGGCGGATGGGGTGAATTTGGTGGTGCTGTCGGCGTTTCGCTCCGTGGAGCAACAACAGTCCGTGTTTTTTAACATCAAGGCTGCCCGCAACCAAGCGGCTACCAAGCGGGCTGAGGTGAGTGCGCCCCCCGGCTATAGCGAACACCACACGGGCTACGCGGTGGATATTGGGGATGCCAATGCGCCTTCAACCAATTTGAATCAGAACTTTGAACGAACGAGAGCTTTCCGCTGGCTGGCGGATCATGCGGCTCGGTTTAATTTTGAGTTGTCGTTTCCGGAGGGCAATCGTCAAGGGGTGTCCTATGAACCTTGGCATTGGCGCTTTGTGGGCGATCGCAACAGTCTGGAAACCTTCTATAAGGCTCGTCAGCAAGGGGTTGAACGATCGGAGAGTGGCCCCGCTGGGACTGAGGTTCCTGAATCTACGCCAACTCCAACCGATCGCCCCGGTTCGCCCTCTGGGTCTGATGAGATGGACTCCTCGATCGAGTCGCGTCCTGATGCGGTGGATCAGCAAGATCGCGAAAGCCAGGATTCTAATAACTCGCAGCCTAATAACTCGCAGCCCTCTCCTCGCTCTCTGATCGATCGCTCCTAGTCGATCGCTCCCAGTCGATCGCACCTAGATCTTAGGCTTCCGACCCCCAGGCAATCGGAGTTGCGCCAAGGGACTGAGGGCACAACCCCAGAAAAAAGCTTGGCGCACCGTGGCAGTCAGTGCGATCGAGGGATCGGCATCTTGGCGCAAGGATCGCAACTTCAGCACTTTGTAGCCATTGGCAACCATGATTCGCAGCGCCAACCCGGGCCAGGCGATCGGGGGGGTAATAATCCGTTTGAGGGCAAAGGTCGCCAACCCACAGGCCCGGGCCAGGCGAATGAGATAGGCGCGATCAAGTCGCCAAGCGGGAATTTGGTGATGGGTTTTTAGGCGGGGTGCAAACCAAATTTCCCAGCCCGCCCGCGCCAGATACAGCAAGGGTTCATAATCATCCCCCTGCACGAAGCGGCCGGCTAATTTCCCGCTTAATTGGGGTTCCGGGGGCACGGTGGCCAACCAAGCAGCTCGATTGACAATCAACGCCGCAGCGGGCGGGAGGCGCAACTGCTGGGCCAGGAAGGGGCCGGGGCGATCGGCAAACTCAGGATAGCTGCGAATGGCTAAATAGCCTTCCAAGTCACGCAGGGCCGGCGGCGGGTCGATCGCGTAGGCTCCCAAGACCTTGCCCCCAAAAGCCCCGACTTGAGGATGAGCCTCCGCAAAGGCGATCGCCTCCCGTAGCCAGTCCGGTTCCGGCCAGTTGTCATCATCCAAAAAGGCCACCCAAGGGGCCGCCGTCAACCGCACGGCCCGTTGTCGGGCAAAGGCGGCTCCTTGGCGTGGTTCTTGGCTGATATGTAAAGGGCAGCGGTTCCAAGTTTGTTGAATTTGGCACAGTTGGGCGATCGTACCGTCACTGCTGTTGTTGTCGATCGCCCAAATTTCCCACCGCAAACCGGGCGGAATCTCCAGAACTTGGAGCCGATCAAACAGGGCAGGCAGTCGATCGGCTCCGTTGTAAATCGGAATCGCGATCGCAATTTGGGGAGTCAAGGGCTGCGACGAGCCGGCCGCCCGTTGGACCGCACGGGCAATGACTTGGCGATCGCCCCGTTGCTCTCGATCACGAAACCAGCGACCCATCACCCAAGGACTGGTTAGGGTGCTGATCAGGAGCGATCGCTCGCAAACCAACACCGGATCTCGCGATCGCCAACCCCCCGGATGTTGCAGCCACCAGCGCAACAACCGACGCAAATCCGACAAACCATAGAACCACAGGATCAGGAATCGGCGCGATCGATCCACCCGCAACAGCCGCACCACATAGCGACTCCAGCCAATTCCCTGAGCAAAAGAGCGGAGATAATCGGCCGTGAAGCGAGTTACCGGCAGCCGATGACTGAGGCGCAAGCTGGGGCAATAGGCCACAGAGTAGCCCGCTCGTTGGAGATAGACCAGCGCTTCCAGATCTTCGGAAGTGAGCCAGGTGTTTCCCGTTCGCCCGCCCAAAATTAACCGAGGTGGCACGGCCGCCAGCCAAGCGGCCCGACGCACCACCAACCCCGCCGAAGGCGGCAACAGGCCGCGCCCTGGCTCATACACAAACGGCCGATCGCCCCGATCGACAATGGCAAAGAGCGATCGAATCCGTGCAAATCCCACCGGCTCCGGCCCCTCCAAAACCGGCAGGATGCGCCCCCCAAAAGCCCCCACCAGGTTTCGATCGACCCAATCACCCTGGGCAAACTGCCACACCCGAGCCACCCAATCGGGATCCGGCACGGTGTCATCATCCAAAAAAGCCACCCAAGCCGCACCCGATCGCGCGATCGCCCGCTGCCGGGCAAAGGCCGCGCCCTGTTGTGGCTCTTGATCCCAATGAATTCGAGGCGATCGAGCTTGGAAGGCAGCCACCACCTCCCGGGTGCGATCGTCGCTATTGTTGTCAATCACCCAAATTTCCCAGTCGATCGCCTGGGTCTCCACCTGGGCCAACAACGCCTCCAGAACGATCGGCAGGCGATCGGCCCCGTTATAGGTCGGAATCGCAACAGTCAGCACAGAATTGGATTAGGAAGTTCTCAATTCAATACATTTGGCCATGGACTGAACTCGAACATCCGGAAAATGGCCCATTAACCTGCAATTGGCAATCGGCCGCACCACCATGCCCAGGGGTCAATCCAGCGCCTAGCCCCGAAAAGCATGAATGGCCGCTTCCACATCCGACCACTCCGCCGGGCCCCGATCGGGTTTCACAGGATAGTGCTCAGAATCGCGGGTGATGGCAAAAGTCCGCTTTGGCTCAACCGGCGGCCCATCATAGTCGTGCTGCACTTCGATAAAAACCCCGATTTCCTGAACAATGCCTTTGAAATAGCGCAGAGCAAAATCTAAAGACACGCCATGACGATGCAAATCAACCAACACATCGGTTGGAATCACATAGCAAATTTCCCGCAACAACCAACGCGCCTTGAGCGTCGCTTCCCAAAATGAGTAATGAGCAACGCAGAGGTGTAGGTAGTGATCCTCGTTGATATATTGTCGATGCCCAATTAAGGATGCGGAATTAGACCAGTTGTATGGAGTCCAGATCTCTAATTGTGCACCTGAAATGCAGATGCGACTAATTTCAGGAAAGAGATGTCTAGTCCAGTCATCATCTTGAATATTTTGAAGAAAATGTGATGAATAGACGTAGTTAACGCTACTGTCAGGAAGAGGAATGCTGTCAACGGTTAAGTTAAGAACATAATCAACACCTGGTTGTCGAGTGATATCAACCCCAATGGTTCCTTCCCGTTTGCAACTGCCGCAGCCTAGATCCACTCTAAACGGACTTAATTTTCTTGAGGTTAACCCCACTTGAGTCATCATGATTAAGACGCAGCAAAAGGATTTACTAATGTTGAAATGGTCTGGATACAGTCGAGCACAGAAACCCAAATTGAGTAGTAATTCAAAACGCTGTCAACATGATGGCTTTCCAAACATTCTCTCTATTTCTCTAGATTTTGTTCGCTCCGCTGTTAACTCTGCTTCAGAAGGGCGCTCAAACACGAAATATTTCCCTGGCTGGTCATGATACTTGTGCTCGGCAGTGTAGGGCATGTCTGGCCGATGCTGGATGCTAGAGTAATGCGTGATAATAGTTGGGCGAAGAATTTCCGAGTCTTTTGGATAGCTTCCGCGATGTAACAGCCATCCATGCCAGATCAAAACATCTCCTTTTTTCCCACACCAAGTCACAGGTTTAATGCCCTTGCGGGGTATTTCTTCCTCGTAAAGAGGAGTGAGAATTTTTTCAGAATGGGAAGGCCAAGCTGGATCATCCCGTAGATCAGGCGGCAGCGCTGCTAGAATTCTTTCTCTACGACAAACTTCCCAGCGATGAGAACCGGGCACAAACTCAAAAGGCCCGGCATCTGGATGGATGTAATCGAGCGCAAACCAAACTCCTGCATAGTGAGCATTGACTCCTACAGGGTTTAAATAGTCATCTTGATGCCAATTTCGCTCAGTTGACTTCCAGTTGGTCAAGTTCAGGTGCATGGCCATTTCATAGCCAATTAATTCCTGAAGCTTATGTAATAAAGGTGGGTACAAGCAAAGATCTTTGATCTCATCTACTTCTAAGTAAGGAGTAGGACTGAAGTAGCCGATTTTGTTGACTCCTAGAATTTCTTGAGTGAAGCGCTCACAATATCGATCAATCAGATCGTGAGGAATGAGATTTTCAATGATGAGGTAGCCATATTTGCGCCAATATTCTTGGTCAGGAGTCAAATTAGGAGGGGCAACGACGCGATCGAGCGGAGGGCGCTCTGAGTCGGGTACAACATCTGTGAACTGGCTGAGACTATATTTCATGAAAGAAGTCTTAAGTGTAGGTCAGCAGTCGACGTAGGTCAGCAGTCGACACGCTCAGTGTATATCACTTAAAGCGTGCATAGTTCGAAATCGTGAAGATTTCTTCATTCAGTCTGATTACGGTGAGTTTTAGAACAGTCATAACATTCATTAGCAAAAATGAGTTATGCAGCTCGATCAAGCTAGAAGATTACAGGCTTGTGGCTTGTGGCTTGTGACTGGTTAGTGGACTGATTTTTCTGAGGTTCAGGGTAGTGGCTACTTTCGCCAACCACGTCCGTCAGTGGTGCATTCCAGCAAAAAACATTTTCATCAAAATCTCGAACTTTTTGTGCCAAAATTGCAACACCAGCATAACCCCTGTGCAGAGGGAGGTCTAGGCACTCTAGTGGATTCTCCATATACATTCGTACTGGTGAAGTCATAGAGCATGAGAGGACTCTAAAGCCAACTGCCTCAGAGAAAAGGGCTTTCATTCCTTCACTAGAGAATCGCCAGAAATCCCATGGCATCTCATGGATAGGCCATGCTGGGTGAGTTGCATGGAAAGTAATACCACCGGGTTTCAGTAGGCGGTTAATCTCTAACGCAACCCGCCAAGGCATTGCCAAGTGTTCGAAAACTGATCCTGAGAAAATGGCATCAAATTTTCGATCACCAAAATAGCTTGCGAGTCGGTGAGCATCTCCAACAACGTCTGTATTTTCATCTTTGTAGTAATCAAAGCCTGTATATGATTTTGCTTGTTGAAAATGAATTCGCTGACTTTGAGATCCTGGTGAAACAATCCGAGAACCAATTTCTAGAACATCTAAATGGTTGTCATTGACAATTTTTACAAACTGGTCAAAGAGATTTTGCTCTCCTTCTTGAGGCTGGAGTTCGTCTCTATGGTTGGGTTTGTCTAGGCTGTAAGGGACTTGCCAAATATAGTTGCCACGATCACTCTTTAACTGAAGCTGGAACCGCTCTGGCTGGTTTTTCTTAAAACAGGCAGTGAAGCCACAATTTTCAGGTGGAGAATACTGCTTCAACGAGCTTGCAATGTCCTTGCGACTATGCCAGGAAAATTCATGAATCTCAGCCTGAGGCATAGTTAGGTTTATTTCATGAACTGCACTCTCCTTTCCTACAACCCACCCTCTGACCCAATACCACAATCCCTCTGACCAGGAGATGTCGATTCCAATAATGCAATTCTCGGTTTCATAGACTGCCATAGGGTACTGCTCGACTCTGAAGATTAGTCAAAAACTAGGCGCTATCATATCACCATCTTCAATAAGCATGATTGCTGGGAGCTGGCTCAGTAAGTATGATCCTTATGATCTTAAAGACAATACCTGGGCAACAAGGCATCAGGAATAATGGGACTCACGCTCTTTCTTATTGACCTGATCGCCTGAGGGGAGTTGCTGAAGCGGCAAATGACCCGATAGGGTTGTGTTGCTTTGTTGATCGCCTGTTTTAGCACCCCTTTGCCATGATTGCTTCTGCCTTTGCCGAATCGGAGCTATTTCCCCAGGATCGGGCCCAGATGGGCCGTGCCGTGGACTATTCGGGCGCACAAAATTTGACTCAGGTGTGGGTGCGGGCAGCCCAACGCTTTGGCACGTTGCCGGCCCTGCGCGATCGCCACTCGTCACCAGCACTGGAGCTGAATTTTGCGGAACTGCTGGAATATCTGCAAACGTTTGCGGCGGGACTGCAAACGCTGCTGAGTCCTGAGGATGCCAGTGCGCGGGAGGAGGCGGGATTGGTTGTGCCGCCTCGGGTTGCGCTGTTTGCGGACAATAGTGCTCGGTGGTTTGTGGCGGATCAGGGCACGATGGCGGCGGGGTTTGCCAATGCGGTGCGGAGTTCTTTGGCGGAAACGGAGGAGTTGCGCTACATCCTGGCGGACAGTGAGGCGCGGCTCTTGATTGTTGAGAATCAAAAGACGCTGAATCGGTTGGCCGATCGCCTGGGAGATTTGCCTTTGGTGGCGATCGTGTTGTTGTCGGATGAGGAGCCGGTGCGATCAGGCGCGATCGGGGATGATGTGTTGCTTTTGAATTTTTTGGCGTTGCTGGAGCGGGGGCGCGATCGCCTGAAAACTCACCCCTGGCAACCGCCCCAACAGGATCCAAAAACCCTAGCCACCCTGATCTATACCTCCGGAACCACGGGGCAACCGAAAGGGGTGATGTTGTCCCATGGGAACTATCTCTATCAGCTCAGTGCATTCCGGACGGTGGTGGCTCCTCAAGCGGGCGATCGGGTGTTGACCCTGCTGCCCACCTGGCACTCCTTTGGCCGGATCGGGGACTATTACTTGCTCTGTCAAGGTTGCGTTTTGGTTTACACCAACATTCGCCAGCTCAAGGCCGATCTGAAAACCCATCGGCCCCAATACATGATGGCGGTGCCGCGTCTTTGGGAGTCAATTTATGAAGGGGTGCAAAAGCAATTCCAATCCCAACCGGCCAGTACCCAAAAAATTGCCCAAACCTTTTTGGGGTTCAGTGAGCGCTACGTGCGGGCCAAGCGCCGCTGGCAAGGGCTGGAGTTGCGATCGAAACCGGCGGCGGGTTTGGAAAAGTTGTTGGCGGGGGCACGGGCGATCGCCCATTGGCCGCTGCATCGACTGGGCGATCGACTGGTGTATCAAAAAATTCGGCAGGCCACCGGGGGCGAGCTGCAATATGCCATCAGTGGCGGCGGTTCCTTGGCAACCCACCTGGAAATGTTCTTTGAAATTGTGGGGGTGAATGTGCTGGTGGGCTACGGTCTGACGGAGACTTCCCCGGTGCTGACGGTGCGGCGCAACTGGCGAAATTTGCGGGGAACTTCTGGGCTGCCGCTGCCGGCCACGGAGCTGCGATCGGTTGATCTTGAAACCCGCCAGCCGCTCCCGGTGGGCGACAAAGGCCTAATTGTGGCCCGGGGCCCACAGATTATGGCGGGTTACTTTGGCAAGCCGGAGGCAACGGCGAAGGCGATCGACTCGGAAGGCTGGTTTGATACGGGAGACTTGGGTTGGCTGTCGCCGATCGGGGACATCACCATCACCGGGCGAGCCAAGGACACGATCGTCCTAACCAATGGGGAAAATATTGAACCCCAGCCGATCGAGGATGCCTGTATTCGCAGTCCCTACATCAGCCAAGTTGTGTTGGTGGGTCAAGACCAAAAGACGCTCGGGGCTTTGATTGTGCCCAACCAGGAGGCGATCGCCGCTTGGGCCGCAGAACAGGGGCTTGATCCGGTGGATCTCCAAAGCGATCGGGTACAGACCTTGATTCGAGATGAGTTGGCGCGGGAAGTGAAAAATCGCCCCGGCTACAAAGCAGAGGAACGGATCAGCACTTTTCGTTTTTTGGCGGAACCCCTGTCGATCGAAAATGGTCTGTTGACCCAAACCATGAAAGTGCGGCGAAACGTGGTGTTTGAGCGGTTTGCAGACCTGATTGCTACCATGTTTGACGGCTAGCCCCCTAGGGCGATCGCAGCCTCGGCCAAGGGCCGATTCCTTGGGTTGAGATCGCCCTTGAAACAGCATTCAGAAACCAGATTGCTTAGAAACCAGATTGATGTTCCAGGATCCAGCTTTGTTCAAACATTTCCTTGGGCGGGCCGCCTTGCTCTCCGTGCTGCTCTGTACCGGCGGCGCGGCTCTGGCGGGCGATCGGGCTGTGCTGCCGGATTCAACCAAACAACCGATTCAGGTCAAGGAACGGCGAGTGGAGCTTGTCCCGATCGCGGATCTGTTAGCCAATCCGCAACGGTGGGTCGATCGACTCATTGAAGTGCAGGGCCGTTTGCAACCCAGCCCGAATCCGCAAGGGGCGATCGGCTGTACCCGCATGGCCTGTCCTTTTCCCAGCAGCGCCCAGCCCGGTGACCAGCGAGATTGCAATCGCTGCCAAGGGCCCGCCGGATTGCGAGCGGGGTCTCAATGGCTAGCCCTCAGCAATTTACGGTGTACGGGTGTTGAACAACTGACCTTGCGCCCGGGCGGTCAGGTCGATCGCACCATTCGTTGGGAAAGTGCCCGACTTGAGGATCAAGCCTGGAGCCTCGATCGGTCTTACAGTGCCGTGGGGACGTTGCGGCGCAGCACTGGCCCCGGAGCCAATCGCACCCAATACGAATTTGAAATTCGATCGCTCACCGTTCTGGGGCAAGGTTCTTCTGAGCCAATCCCCGGCCTGTGGTAGCACCATTAAAAAAGCGAGATCATCTCAAAGGACGACCTCGCTCAGAACTCAATTGGAATTCAATTGGAATGCAAATGGGTTGGCAAATTTAGCGATCGACTGATCCCATAATCACGTCGATGCTGCCCAGAATCGCCATGATGTCCGCCACCTTCACGCCCTTCAGCAAGTGCGGCAGGATTTGCAAATTGGTGAAGTCCGGAGCCTTGATCTTGAAGCGCCAGGGGAACACATTGTCATCGCCCACGATGAACACACCCAGTTCACCCTTGCCGCTTTCGAGGCGCACATAATGTTCGCCCTTGGGAATCTTGAACGTGGGAGCCAGCTTCTTGCCAATGAATTGATAATCAAAGCCGTTCCATTCGGACTTCGGCCCACCCAGCATCCGTTGGGCTTCCAGGTTTTCGTAGGGGCCGCCCGGGATCTGATCCAGCGCTTGCAAGAGCATCTTGTTCGACTCGCGCATTTCCCGCACCCGCACCAGGTAGCGAGCGAAGCAGTCGCCGCCGGTTTCCCACTGCACATCCCAGTCCAGTTCGTCGTAACACTCGTAGTGGTCAACTTTCCGCAAGTCCCACTTCACGCCCGAACCACGCAGCATGGGGCCCGAGAGACCCCAGTTGATTGCTTCTTCGCGGCTGATCGTGCCAATGCCTTCCACGCGGCGGCGGAAGATCGGGTTATTGGTGATCAGCTTTTCGTATTCGTCGATTTTGGGCGCGAAGTAGTTGCAGAAGTCGCGGCACTTGTCGATCCAACCGTAGGGCAAGTCAGCGGCCACGCCGCCCATGCGGAAATAGTTGTTGTTGATCAGGCGTGCACCCGTGGCGGCTTCCCACAGGTCATAAATCATCTCCCGTTCGCGGAAGATGTAGAAGAAGGGGGTTTGCGCACCCACATCGGCCAGGAAGGGGCCAAGCCACAGCAGGTGGTTGGCGATTCGGTTCAGCTCCAGCATGATCATGCGGATGTAGCTGGCGCGGCGGGGCACTTCAATGCCGGCGAGCTTTTCGGGAGCGTTAACCGTGATTGCTTCGTTGAACATCCCGGCAGCGTAGTCCCACCGACTGACATAGGGCACGAACATGATGTTGGTGCGGTTTTCGGCGATTTTCT
Organism: Limnothrix sp. PR1529; assembly: GCF_002742025.1. Classification (NCBI taxonomy): domain Bacteria; kingdom Bacillati; phylum Cyanobacteriota; class Cyanophyceae; order Pseudanabaenales; family Pseudanabaenaceae; genus Limnothrix; species Limnothrix sp. PR1529. Next base: position 13,887 of record NZ_LIRO01000068.1, on the reverse strand, counting down.
CCATGCCGCGATGGAGATAGCCAATGACGGGTTCGCAGTCGATGACGTTTTCGCCGTCGAGGGTGACGATGAGCCGCAACACGCCGTGCATGGACGGGTGATGGGGGCCCATGTTCACGACCATCGGTTCGGTTTTGGTTTCAATCCGGGTCATAGGATCGATCGGTCTCCGTTGGTGGTTGCACTGGGCATCGCGTGTGGGCGATCGCCGCGTTAAACAAGTCGGTGGCTGGGCGCACGACCGGTGGATGGCGATGGAACACCGCTTGCCATTATCAACCGAAATTGCGGCGGACTGGCGGATCAGTGGGGAGCGATCGATTGTTTTTTGTTTGATCGCCCATAATCGCGGTTGCCGGTCATGGCAATTACGATGGCAATTACGATGGCAGTTATGGGTAAGTTGCCCATCATCACCCCGCTGGACTCCTCTTTGGACTCCTCATCGGTCATTGGTCTTACATCAATCCTGCTTAATTCTGGTTCATGCTGATTAATCCTGCTGGATCTTGATTCTGCTCAATTCTGGTTAATGAATTCTGGTTAATGTTTAATGCCTGATGCCTGAGGAATCGCAAGGGCCATGGGACAATGAAGCGACAGAAATTCAACAGCGCCCCTTCAGGACTTGATCCATGGCTAATAGTTGGTGGGAAATCAACATTCGCTGCCACCCATTACTCGAAGACACCGTTTATTGGCGAACTCAAGATTTTGGTTGCCGAGGCACCTCTAGCCAATATAAAGGCAAGAATTGTTTGATTTCCGCCTATTTGCCCCAAGAGCAGGCGCAACTCTTAGATCTTTCTGCCCTGGCGCTTTGGTTGCGCCAAGATGCCATTTTGGCCAATTTGCCTGAACCAACGGTCAAATGGAATTTGATTGATGAAGAGGATTGGTCGAGCAGTTGGAAAGAACATTGGCAGCCGCAAGAAGTGGGCGATCAGTTCTTGATTTGTCCGGCTTGGTTGGATGTGCCGGAAGCGGGTAAGCGGGTAGTGGTGCGTTTGGATCCGGGGGTTGCCTTTGGCACGGGGGCCCATCCCACAACGCAACTCTGCATGGAATCGATGGAGATGCGCTTTGACGGCCAGCCCACAGAGCAGATCGTTGCAGACATTGGTTGTGGGTCGGGAATTTTGGCGATCGGGGCGTTGTTGGTGGGGGCCAAAACTGCCTACGCGGTGGATATTGATCCCCTATGTTTGCGGGCAACCCAAGAAAATATTTCGCTGAACCATATTCAGCCCGATCGGGTGCATCTGGAGCAGGGATCTTTTGAGAAGTTGCAAGAGATGTTGGGCGATCGCAAAGTGGATGGCTTTTTCTGCAACATTTTGGCGGAGGTAATTGTGGATTTGATTCCGCAATTAGAACAAATTAGCCATCAAAAGACTTGGGGAGTGTTGAGTGGCATTTTGTTAGATCAAGCCAAGGCAATTTCTGACACGTTGGAACAAAGTGGTTGGATTGTGGCCACGCTGTGGAAGCGTCAGGAATGGTGCTGTATTAATGTGCGGCGATCGTAAAGAATTTGATCGCAGATTTGATCATGGATTTGATCGCAGATTTGATCACGGATTACAGGTGGCTTTGGGCTGCGCAAAGTCGGGTAATTTGGCGCTTGGGACCCACGGAAACCAAGTTGCAACTGAGGCGATCGCCCTGGCCCACTTGGCTCAATTGTTGTTTGCCCGCTTGCCAATGGCTGGCCATTTGGTTGAACCAGCGCCCGGCCAGGTTTCCAGATCTGGCGGAGGCCACATCTTCAACGGTGGCCACCGCGATCGACCCCAACAGAACCATGCTCGCGATTTGAATCAGACGCTTCATAAAAACGGGCACTCCAGCGGATCGTAGCCAGAAATTGAATTCACTCAACAACACCAGCCGATCGGGGTGATTGTGCTGCGATGTTCATGGGTTGCGGCGCTCAGCGTTGAATCGCAGGATCGCTCAGCCTGACCCCACAGCCCGATCCCTGCAACACCGCTGCTACAGCCTTACTGTTGAATATGCCCTGCAACGGGACGATCGCTTCAGGTAGAAGGCCAGTTTAACAACTGCGTGAAGGTTCTGCTGCAAAACGGCTTAAAGACTTGCTTAAAGCCTTGCTTAAAGTCTTGATTCAAGTCTTGATTCAAAAATTTGCTGAAATCTGGATTTAGAGTTTTAGTTCTGGCTGAGCTTGGCTAAACGGCAACTCAGCGTTAATGGCATCAATTTGTTGTTGTTCGTATTGGTTAATTTCATCAATATAGGTTCGCAAAATCCGATCGAGCCGGGGGTGATAAAGCCGGTGCAGGCTGTGGTTGGGGGTTGCCGGGAATCCGCGCCGCCGTTTGTGTTGCCCCCCTGCGCCGGGGTCAAAAAGTTGAATTCCGTGAGCGATCGCCCAGTCGATCGGCTCGTAATAACAGGCATTGAAGTGCAGATGGTCAATTTCCCGCGTGCAACCCCAATAGCGACCGTAGAGTCGATCGCCCTTGGTGATGCAAAAGGAGAGGGCGATCGGGTGGCGATCGTCACCGTGGGCATGGGCCGTAAACAACACCACGCGATCGGCTAATTGATCAGCCAAATCCACAAAAAACTTGCGCGTTAAATATTGGCTGCCGCCCCAAAACTTCTCGCAAGTGCTGCTGTAAAAATCATAAACCTTGGAAAAATAGCCGTGGGGAATTTGTGAACCCTGCCAGGTTTTGAACTCCAAGCCACTATTCACCATGGATTTTCGCTCGCGTTTGATATTGCGGCGCTGATTGGCATTAAAACTGGCTAGGTAATCTTCAAATGTTTGATAGTTATTACTCGTCCAAATGTAGCTGTGATGTTTCCAGGTAATGAAATTACCCAAGGATTCCATGAGTTGTTGCCATCGGGGATCCACGAACAGAAAATGACAGCCAGACACATGATGTCGGCTACAAAAATGATCGATCGCTCCCAGCATCATTTCAGTGATCGCCCGTTCATCTTCAGCGGAGTCAATTAAAAATCGATAGCCTTCCGCTGGCGTAAAAGGGGTCATGCCTAACAACTTGGGATAGTAATCAACCCCTAGGCGATAGGACAAATCTGCCCACTGCTGGTCAAATACAAATTCGCCATAACTGTGTCCCTTGAGATAGAGGGGAGCTGCGGCCACCAACTTTCCCGATCGGCGCACAACCAAGTGGGATGGCAACCAACCTTCCTGCGGAATTGCGCTGCCCGATGTTTCCAAATTATTCAACCAAGCCCATTCCAAAAAGGGGGTTTTTAGGGGTTTGGCTAATGCATCCCACTCCTGCGGACTCAGATCCGCCATCCGACTAACCCAAGAAAGTTCGTAGGCAATTTGTTCGGTGGTTGCGGTTTGGGCCATGGTTCACAGGGCGATCGAGGGGGGCTGATCTGTTCAAAATGATGCGCAATCGGTGCTGATAGGTCAACGGCAGCGCTTTCGATACCCTAGCGCGATCGCCCTAGGCTTTCAAGGCAAGTGAGACAAATGACAAAACCCCGGAAGGCGGAGCGGCATCCATCTTCCGGGGCTTTCTCACCGGGGGCGATCGGCTTTCCTCAAATGATTGGAGGTCACTGAAGATGACTGGCGATTGCTTGAAATGACTTGAGATTACTTGAGAGCCGTTTTGGAATTGTTGGATGATGACTTGTTCCAAAAACTTGTCCAACGCCGCCACAGAGCACGAACAACTTTCCATTGATCGATCGCGTGGGCAATCACAAACACCAAAAAGCTATAGGAAAACCAAAAGTGTAAGCCACGCCCCAAATCCACCATCTCAGCATTTTGGGGAAACAGCTCCGGCACAACAATGCCAAAAAATTTGACATTATTAGGCCTCACGGAATTAGACAGAAAAATACCCGTGACCGGAACCACAATCATGAAGCCATAGAGGCTGCTGTGCAGCAGAAATACGCGCCACCAATGGGTGGACAGTTTGGGCAGCCGACGGGAATATTTTCGCCACCAAACTCGGAACAACAACAGCACCCGTCCCAGCAACAAACCAATGGTTAAAATCCCGATCGACTTGTGGAAATCATAGAAACCGGGGCGAAAGGAAACCTCGCGCGGCAGTTGCGCCATGAAGGTTCCTCCCACAAACAAAACGAGATAGGCCAACGCCATCCACCAATGCAAGGACATCAAATTTTGGAAGGCATTGTTGAGGCGGCGTTTGGGTGGAGCAACCTGGGCAGAATCAGCCATGACGTTTGGGAGTTGGTCATCATTAATTAGCCATAATCATAACGAGTACATATTAAATTGTGGGTACTCGCAGCCACTTGGGGGGATTCAGCCAAACCGGTTGGGCATCGTCGGGGCGATCGCCATCCACAGCGCGGCCCATAAGGGGAAACAGCGCGGTAGCATAGAGTGCGCCAAAGTGTGCGACACAATGCACACCCAAAACTTCAAAATCTGTCGGCTCGATCGCCCCTTCCTATGGCTGAAAACTGGTTGGAATCCTTGGTTTGGACGGACTACCGCGTGGCGGTTTTGTTTACCGTTTTGATACCGCTAGGGCTGTTGCTGTGGGCGCTTGTGGCCAAGGCCGACGCGCTGCAAAAGCTGATGGTGATCTATTGGCGGGTTTCGAGCCTGCTGGCCATCACGGTGTATTTGATGATTGGCTCTTTGCCCGTGAGCTTTGTGGCGGCGCTGGGGGCGCGGGTGTTGATTCCGCTTGGGCTGTGGTTCTGGGTCGATTTAAATGAAGAAATTGACGACCAACCCCAAGGGCAGCTGAAGTTTGTGTTTAAGGCTTGGCGCTGGGCCATGACCATTTACTGCGCGATCGGGACGGTGGCGCAGGTGTTGACCTTGCCCTGTGCCCTGAAGCCCAGCGAAGTGCTGGTGAAGGATGCGGCTTGCCGTGTTTGGTTGGAACCCACTTGGCTCTATCGGGAATATTTCCACAACAACACCAATCCCAGTTTTCTGGGCGTGTTGGGGGTTCTAGGCTTGGCGATTTATGTCATTTATTTGGCCTATTTTGTGGTGTTCCGGCTGGGCAAACAGGGGCGATCGGCAACGGGGATTTAGGGTTGGTGATTGAAGCCCTGTAATTGAAACCCTAGGATCTTGATGTTTCCGTTGCCAAATCTTGAGGGCAAGGGACTAACTGTTCTGGCCCGGGGCGATCGGGACTTGGATTGGGATTGAGATTGGGATTTGGATCTGCGAGGCGATCGCCTAATCTTCCACAAATTGCCGCATGGGAATTTCAATCAAAAAGCTAGTTGAATGATTCAACTCCGATCGACAAGTTAACCGGCCGCCATGCCTTTCCACCACAATCTGTTGGGCAATGGAGAGACCCAAACCGGTTCCCTTGCCCACATCTTTGGTGGTGAAAAAAGCATCAAACAAATTTCGTTGCACCTCAGGGGAAATTCCGGGCCCATTGTCCGTAATCACAATCTGCACCGTTTCGGGATCGGCCAAGGTGGTGGTGATGGCAATTTGCGGCGGTTCCCGATCGCCCCGTTTGTCCTCATCGATCGCGTCGATCGCATTGGTCAGCAAATTCATAAACACCTGGTTCATTTGCCCCGCGTAACACTCAATTGGGGATAGCTCGCCGTAGTGTTTTTGAATCTGAATCGCTGGGCGTTGATCCGTAGCCTTCAGTCGGTTGCTCAAAATCATCAGCGTGCTATCCAAACCCGCGTGAATGTCTACGCTTTTCACCTCCGCTTCGTCCAGCCGCGAAAAGGTGCGCAAGGACAGAACAATTTCTCGAATGCGATCGGTTCCCACCCGCATTGATTTCAACAGTTTGGGCAAATCTTCCTGCACAAACGTCACATCAATTTCGTCCGCCAGCTCCAAAATTTCCGGCGTGGCCTTGGGAAAGGCCAATTGATAGGCAACCAACAGCGCCAACACATCTTGCACATAGTTGCAGGCATGTTCGAGGTTGCCGTGAATGAAATTCACCGGATTATTAATTTCGTGGGCCACCCCCGCCACCATTTGCCCCAAACTGGACATTTTTTCCGTTTGAACCAGTTGTGTTTGGGCTTTTTTCAACACCGTCAGGGCTTCCGATAGTTGGGCGGTACGTTGTTTCACCCGCTGCTCCAAATCCTTGGCCAAGTCTTGCAGGGCGGCTTCGGCAGCTTCGCGATCACGCACTTCCTGCTGAAGTTGCAGGTTTTGGTTGTCTAACTCCTCCTCAGCCAGTTCGCGACTCTCATCGGTCAGAACCCACCACCAGACCGCGATCCCCGACAAAACCAGCAACATCGCATACAAAACCCCAAAGGTTTCCAGCAGCGGCATTGATTCAGCATCGGGTTGCGCGAGGGGCAACTCCGCGATCGGCCCGAGGGTATAAACCAGCGCAAAAATTGCCCCCAGCAGGGCCGCCATGGCCGCAAACAGCCCCAAGAAACGCACCATCCGCTTGCCCAACCGCAAAGACAGGCGATCGCCAAAAATGGCCTGGGCCACAATTGCGGCCAATCGCACCTGTTCGCCTGCGGAGGGCTTGCAGGAATCGTGACAATGGGCATCCAGACTGCAACAGAGGGAGCAGATGTGGCCATCGTAAACGGGACAAAAGGCCAAATCCGATGGCTCATACTCGTTGTCACAAACGCAGCAACTGACCAGGGTGGCGGCCGGAAAATTCAAGCGCACTTCATTGGGACGCGCGATGTAGTAGCGGCCTTGGGTTGCCCAGGCGATCAATGGCGACAGGCCGAAAGCAATCCCCAGGGCCAAAAACGGCGCATAGGCCCGCAGTGTTTCCCCAAAAAGCCCCACAAAAGCCACCATGGCAATGACCGAAGCCACCACCATCGAGCCAAATCCCACGGGGTTGAAGTTGTAAAGATAGGCGCGTTTAAACTCAACGTAGGACGGACTGAGCTTGAGGGGTTTGTTAATCACCAAATCCGCCACGATCGCCCCAATCCAAGCGATCGCCACGTTGGAATAGAGACCCAACACGGCCTCTAGGGTTTCAAAAACCCCCAACTCCATCAACAGCAGGGCGATCGACACATTGAACACCAACCACACCACTCGCCCGGGGTGGGAGTGGGTGAGCCGCGAAAAGAAATTTGACCAGGCCAGGGATCCCGCGTAGGCGTTCGTGACGTTGATTTTGATTTGGGAGATGATCACGAAAAACACCCCCACCGTCAGCACCACTTGGGGATCGTCAAAAACGGTGGCGAATCCGGCCAGATACATTTGAATTGGCTCCTTGGCCTTAGCAAAGGAAGCCCCATGCTCGATCGCCAAAGTGGCCAAAAAGGCCCCGCCCAACTGCTTGGCTGCTCCCAGCACAATCCAACCGGGCCCCGCCGCCAACACCGCTAACCACCAGCGAATCCGATTGTTGGGGCCACATTCCGGCAAAAAACGGAGATAGTCTACCTGTTCGCCTAACTGGGCAATGAGCGAAAAAGAAACGGTGGCCGCCGCGCCAAACAGCAAGGGATCAAAGGCGGCTCCGCTGGGGGAGTTTCCGGCAAAGTGCAGCCAGCGATCGAGGGCGGCCGGTTCCTTGAGGCCCACAAACACAAAGGGCAACCCCATCAAAATCAGCCAAATTGGTTGCGTCCAAAACTGCAACCGCTCGATCGCTGTGATGCCATAAAACACAATCGGCAGCACCACCAAAGAGCAAAGGATATAGCCCAACCACAGGGGAAGATGCCAATAAAGCTCTAAGGCTTGGGCCAGGATTGCCGCTTCCAGCGCAAAGAAAATGAAAGTGAAAGAGGCGTAAATCAGCGAGGTAATGGTTGAGCCAATGTAACCAAAGCCTGCGCCCCTGGTGAGCAAATCAATATCGACATTGTATTTGGCGGCGTAATAGGAAATGGGAATTCCAGCTAGGCCAATCAGCAGCCCTACCACCAAAATTGCCCAAAAAGAATTGCTGAATCCATAGCTAATCACTAAAGATCCACCGATCGCTTCCAGGGCCAGAAAGGAAATTCCTCCTAAGGCCGTATTGGCAACTAAAAACTCCGACCACTTCCGAAAAGACTGGGGTGCATAGCGAAGGGAATAGTCCTCGATCGTCTCGGTGGCGACCCAAGCGTTATACTCTCGACGCTTCTGCACAACCTTTTTGCGGGGCATATACGGGGTCGTCATAGCAGGTCAAAAAGATGACAGAATGGAGCAATTCATATACGGAGACGATTTGAATTCCCTTGAGCGGGAAACTAATCGATTGCGTTGGTTGCCGAAAACGGGCGATCGCGGCAATGGGCAGCAATTATGAATAACCATGAATTTCATGGATTTATGGCTAAAGCCGGGTTACACCAAATTAGATGGGCGATCGCATCAACGTTCGGCATCAACGTTCGACATCAACGTTCGGCATCAATACCCAGGTAAGCGATCGAATGAATGGTCGAAGAGACTGCTGCATCATAACTAGCCCATGGTTCTACCCTACCGCGCTCTAAGGACTGACGATCGGGCTGATTCTTGGCAGCAGAATTATTGATTATTTATTAATCATATCAATGATATCAATCGTTTTTCGGCTGCTTCTAAAGTGTTGCTCGATTGTCTCAGAGTTGGCCATATTCACAGCGATTAAACATGCTCAACTGAGTTGTCCCTTGGTTTTAGTATTCCTTGAGACAGTTTGCTGAAGATTTATAAATTTCTCTTCATTAAAATTGCGAATTCAGGTCAGTTAGGAATAAGCCAAATGTGCTAATGGCGCGTCCCTATGGTGCGTAATTGCCTAACTGTTCTGATAGCTACCGGCCTCCAGCGGGGGTTCAACCAAGCTGGGCAGGGTGATGGTGACGGTTGTTCCCCGATCGAGCTGACTATCGAGGCGGATCTGGCCCTGGTGGACTTGCACGATCGCCTGGACAATGGCCAGCCCCAACCCCGACCCGGCAGATTGACCGGTGCGATGGCGCGATCGGGCCACATCGGCACGGTAGAACCGATCAAACAGATGGGGCAAAGCTTCCGGTGCAATGCCAATGCCGGTGTCTTGGACTTCGAGTTTTAAGGTGGGTTTGCGCAAGTCCCGATCGAGCCGCACCCAAACCCGCCCACCCGACGGCGTGTATTGAATCGCGTTGCCAATCAAGTTGGTGAGCAGCCGCGCCAACTGATCCCGATCGCCCCGCACCATCCAGGCCCGCTGATCGGGAATTTCGCTGAGTTCGGGAATCAATTCCAATGCTTGGCGGGTGGCCAGGGCCATTTGCTCCTCGATCGCCTCCAGCAGCAATTCCGACAGATCCACCATTCCCCACTGGGGTTGCACAATGCCGCTATCTTGGCGGGCCAAAAACAACAGATCGTCCACCAATTTCCCCAGACGGCGAGTTAACCGTTCGATCGCTTCCAACTGCGATCGCTCCATTTGGGGGTTGGTTTCCGCCAACGCCACCTGCACATTGGTTTGAATGGTGGCGATCGGGTTGCGCAGTTCATGGGATGCATCGGCCGTAAATTGCCGCAAGCGTTGGTAAGACTCGCGCACCGGTTCCATGGCCAACCCCGACAACCACCACCCGATCGCCCCCACGGCCCCAATCAACGCCACCACCCCCAAGCTCAGGTCGATCGCCAACTGCTGGGCCGGCTTGGTGACCTCAAACCAAGGGTGACTGACTCGCAAATAGCCCAAGGGTTGCCCACCCAGCGCAATGGCTTGAGTGCGTTGCCGCAACACCAACGGCGGTTCCACCGGCCCCCGCCCCTCGGCTGACTTCCCGGGCCCGTCGCGCAACACTTTCACCGTTTCACTTTTGCGAGTGGGATGCAGGGGAATGGTCAAGGGTTCCGCGAAGCTGGTCCAAAGCTGCTGGCCCGTGGGGCTAAACCACTCCAAATCAATTCGATCGTCTTCCACATCATTCCAAACCGTGCCCGTGTTGTCCCGAAAGCTGGCTTCTAGGTTCACCCGGGCCCGAGTAATCATCTGCTGTGGATCGATGGCGGCCAGGTCGCGCACCTGCACCGATTCAATCACTAACGATCGAGCCACCAGTTCGATCGCATGTTCGATCGTGTCATCTACCCGATCGACCAGCGTGGCCCTCGCGTAACCATAAAAGGCGATCGCCGCCACCAGCACCAACACTGCTGTTACGGTCGCGTACCAAAGGGCCAGCCGTCGCCGCGTTGTCTGAAACACGATCGTCCTCGAATGATGAGTAGTTGCATTCTCCCCAATCGTAATTCATTCGATCGGCTTGATTTAGCCTCTAAATTGACTTGAGCTGGCTAGTTAGTTGATTTTCTGGGTAATTTTTGATTAACTTCCTGATTAATTTCTTGATTAACTTCTTGATTAAATTTATTGATTCATTTTTTAACTAAACTGATTAATTAAATTTATTTTTGAATTACAACCTTTACCTAGAATGATCGGTACGTTATACCACAGATACTATGAAGCCACTATTAGGTGGACAATGCCCACCCTACAGCTAACTGTGCTTAGTAATCGAGGCAAAGGCTGTAGTTGATTGAATTGGTTGATTGAATTGATCGGTTTAACTTGAAGAATTTAGATTGACTTCATCTCATAAATAATGAGCAAATCGTGGGGTGTAAACTTCACACCCCCAAAAAACGCAACCTAGTTACAGTTCACCACGAATTTCTTCAACAATGCCATCCCGTAGCAGAATTTCAACCTGCATCTTGTCAATCAAATTATCACCCTGTTGCACCTGAAACAGGCTTTCCATTTGCGTTTGAATTACTTCCTTGTCCAGCTCCAAGGAGTGAACCCGATTGAGCTGTTGCAAAACTTGGTTTTTTTGCTCCAGCATTTGGGATTTCTGTTCGTTCACCTGGGCCTGAATATTTTCAATTTGGCGAGTCACTTCCGGGCCGGGCGGTTGAATGCTCTGACGCTGAATTTCCGCGATCGCCCGCTGACCTTGGGTTTCCAGTTGCTGTAACTGGCGATCGAGCTGGTCAATTTGCCGCTGCAATTCAACCTGCGCATCTTCCTTCCAGCGCGGCGTAACAACGGCCTTCACAATCACAGGGCGCTTGAGCCACAGGCCCGCTGAAGTCGTATCCATGGGAGTTTGCACGCTTGAGGTGTCCTGGGTGTTGATCATCGGTCTCAGTGTTTTTGCATCGGCCAGAGACCATGGCCCGGGCGCGATCGTATCGCGGGACTGTGAGCCATGGCAATCAACCCTTTGCCCCCTTCACTTCATATTGGCTCGTTAATCGGCCATTGGCTTGACCAAAAATTCATCAAAAAACTCAGGAACTGCCCCTACGATCAGGGGAGAAAGTATTAAACCACTCGGGTGTGTCTCCGGTTTCTAGCCATCAGATCAAAGCTTCAATTGCAAGCTAAAGTAATTTTTTATACTTGCAACGATTCAGGCGAAACCGCTCTCTAACTCTGCGACCGTTCCACTCTCTGACATCTTCTCCACTCATGCGTAACCACATTCCTTCCTTCCTGCTCAAAGCAACCGTCACCGCCTCCGTAGCAACCCTGAGTGTTGCAGCCGGATCGGCCCAAGCATTTGACATCAATCCCCGTAGCACAGCACCGGATTACTTCCAAGAAGTGTTGCCCTCCATGGCTCCCTTCGTAGGCAAGGAAGCTCGGAAGTTAGACCCCAACGAAATTAAATTTCGCACCTTGGATGAATCGCTGCTGCAACTGAAGCATGACCACGATGTGAAGGTTTACTTCCTCGGTGAAACGGCTGGCGGCTATCGCAACCGTCTAGACTTTGCCACCACCGGAACAACGGTTACGGCGCAGACGAAGATTTTTGGGGACACCTCTTGCAGCCCCAGCCAAAGCAAGACCTTGGTGAACTTCAGCGGTTTTTGCCAAAATCCGAACGCTGCTGTCGCAGGGCGATCGGTTCAAGACAGCCCCCTGAACGTGGGCGATTGGGTGAGCCTGGGCAAGTTCAAGGCTGGCACGATCTTTGATTTCAGCCTGGTTTCCAACTGGATTAATGGCGGCATTTCCGGCAAGGATGTGCGCACTGGCAAGACGGTTCCGGGTCAGTTCCGGGCCAATGCGAAGGACAATCCCGATGGCAAGCAACATGCCATGTCCTACTTCTACGAAGATTTGCTGGTGCTGGCTTTTGAAGACCTGTGGGGCGGTGGTGACCAAGACTTCAACGACACGGTGTTCGTGATCGACTTCGGCCGCAAGAACAACCGTGAAATTGCAGGGGTAGCCACGCCGGAACCGACGATCATGATGGGTCTGGGCCTGGTGGGTCTGGGTCTGGCTGGGTCGGCTAAGCGTCGCTCGCGCAAGTCTGATACCGCATCCTAGGGCTTCGACATCTGCGGATAGCAGGAGTTGGGCTAGGGTTGCTGAACTCTCCGGGTTCTGAAGTCTGAACAGTCAGGATTTTGCAGAAATTGAACTGAGTCGAAGTTGATCAAAAGACCCCGGGATTCTCAATGATGGGAATCCGGGGTTTTTCTAATGTTATTGATCAGGTGCTTCTGATCAGAGGCATTGAATCAGATTCTGGTCTGGGCCAATCTTGAGCCAAATTTCCTAGCCAAATTTTCTGGCCAAATTCCCTAGCCAAATTTGTAGTGCTTGCGAATGGCTTGAGTGATGTTCCATGTGCAAGCCAAACCGACAGAGAAGGTGACCAAATCGCCTTTGCGAATGGTGACGGGTTCACCGCCCTCGGGGGTGACGGTCACTTCACCTTCAAGGATGTAGCAAGTTTCCGCTTCATCATAGGTCCATGGAAATTCTGAAACTTGTTTTGTCCAAATGGGCCAGTTGTACACGTCCAAGGCCGCGAGTCGATCGGGAGTGGGGTGCGATTCAAGCTGAATAGTAGTGGTTGTGCTCATGGCAAAACATGGAAAAACACTAGAGAATTGATGGCGATTGTAGGACGGGATGGATTGCACTTGGCCAAGGGGCGGGATTTGTAAAGATCGGCATCCCTAAAGATCCGCATCCCAAAGAGCAAACTCAAACAATCAGCATTCAAAAGGTCGGCACTTGAAACCCCCAACTCACGCCGCTGTGAATTCCGATGCTGGACACCGGGCCCGATCGCTCCGGTGGGGAGTGCTGTTGGCGGGAATGGCGGCCATTTCAACGGGGGCGATTTTTGCTCGCTGGGCGATGCAGTCGGCAGGGCGATCGGACTGGGGATTTGGCCTGTGGTTGGCGGCGGGACGGGTGACGTTGGCGGCGCTGGCGGTGGCTCCGGCTTGGCCCCAAACCGGGCGATCGCCCCGATCGGCCTGGCCTTGGGCCGTGGGGGCGGGGGCTTGCTTGGCGCTGCACTTCGTCTGTTGGCTCAGTTCTTTGGGTTATACCTCGATCGCCGCTTCCACCGTGTTGGTGACCACCACGCCGGTTTGGGTGGCCATAGCTACCAGTGTTATCACGCAGAAATTTGCGGGTTGGATTACCTGGGCTGGCCTGGCGATCGCCTTGGCGGGCAGCGCCGTGATTGCCCTCAGCCAAGATGCCGGGACGATCGGCAGCAATCCTCTGTTGGGGAATGGGTTAGCCTTGGCAGGAGCCTGGGCCGCAGCGGGCTATCTGCTCCTTGGGCGGGTTGCCCAACAACGGGGACTGACCATTGGTTCCTACGCGGCTCTGGCCTATGGCAGCGCGGCCCTGTTGCTGAGTCCGCTGGTGGCCCTGTGGGGCGGCGGTTGGCAAACCATCACCCCCACGACGGTGCTGGCGATCGCCCTGTCGGCGTTGGTTCCACAACTGATTGGCCACACCAGTTTTAATTGGCTGGTGACCCAAATGCCGCCCCTGTGGGTCACCTTGGCTATTTTGTTTGAGCCGGTGGGGGCCAGTAGTTTGGGCTGGGTGGTGTTTGGGGAACAGCCGGGAATTGGCGTGCTGTTGGGGGGCGTGATTGTGTTGC
>NZ_LIRO01000010.1:0-65320 GCF_002742025.1 Limnothrix sp. PR1529 | reverse complement strand
AGAATAGGTTTGACGATTTGAGAGAATGAGCGTAACATTGGTGTATTACTTTTTGATTGTTTGGGGTAAGAATTACATCTTCTTACCCCTTTTTTATAACCTGAATCTGTCATTCAACACTTCTGGGTTTCTAGTCAGGAGTTCTTCCCTTGAGCGCGATCGAGCTACGCCGTACCCCCTTGTTTGCCGCCTGCGTTGAGCTGGGCGCAAAAATGACCGGTTTTGGCGGTTGGGAAATGCCAGTGCAGTTTGCTGGCCTGATGGAAGAGCACCGAACCGTGCGATCGGGCGTGGGCTGTTTTGACATTTCTCACATGGGCAAGCTGGAACTGCAAGGCCCCTGGCAAACGGCCTTGGGGCAGTTAGTGCCCAGTGATCTCAGCCCACTCCAGCCGGGGCAAGGGAAATATACGGTGCTGCTGAACGAGCAGGGCGGCATTGTGGACGACTTGATTGTCTATAGCGAAGGGGCCGATCGCGCCACGGTGATTATTAATGCCGCCACCACCGCTAAGGATCTGGCTTGGTTGGCGGCTCACTTGGATCCGGCGGTGACGGTCATGGATCGATCGCCCGAGCAAATCTTGATTGCGGTGCAGGGGCCAACCGCCGCCGCCACCTTGCAACCCTGGATCACGGCGGATTTGGGACAACTCAAGTTCTATCGATCGATTCGCACGCACCTGGGAACGGATGCCGTTTTCATGGCCCGCACCGGCTACACGGGCGAAGATGGCTTTGAAATCATGCTGGATCTGGAGGCGGGGCAACGGCTTTGGCAGCGGTTAATTGCAGCGGGCGTGGCTCCTTGTGGGCTGGGATCCCGCGATACCCTGCGCTTGGAAGCGGCCATGGCCCTCTATGGTCAGGACATCACCGAGGAAACCACGCCCTTTGAAGGCAGCTTAGATTGGCTGGTGCATCTCGATCGCAAGGGAGACTTTCTGGGGCGGGCGGCCCTGGAGGCTCAACAGGCGGCCGGCATTCCCCGCCGGCTGGTGGGGTTGAGCTTGCCCGATCGCCACATCGCCCGCCATGATTACCCGGTGTTGCACCAGGGAGAGCCGGTGGGCATTGTCACCAGCGGGACATTTTCACCCACCCTCAACCGCCCGATCGCCTTGGCCTACGTGCCCACGGCCCTGGCGGAAGTGGGGCAAGCCTTAGAGGTGCAAATTCGGAATAAATTCATCACCGCTGAGGTGGTCAATCGTCCCTTCTACCGCCGTCCCAAACCCTAGTGGTTTGCAGATTGGCCCGATCGCCCTGATCGCCCCGATCGTCCTGACCCGCCGCCTGATCCGTTGCCCGCCCGAGAGTGTCCCATGCAACCCGTTGATTACACCACCCTGATAGCGAGTTTGTGGGAACTGCGGCGCGACTGGTTACCGGCCCGCTTGGAACAGGTTTTTCAGCGCGATCGCTTCACGGTCTACCTTTGCCTGCGAACGATCGATCGGCGCGGTTGGTTGGGCATTTCCTGGCATCCTCAGGCGGCGCGGCTCTGCGTTGGGGCCGCGCCGCCCAAGGAACCGGACACCTTTACCTTTAGCCAACAGTTGTTGCATCAACTGAAAGGCTTGGCCCTGGTGTCTTTTGCGGAGGTGGCCCCTTGGGAGCGGGTGGTGGATTTGCAATTTGCCCGACGACCGGGCGATCCGCCCCTGTGGCATCTGTACGTGGAAATTATGGGCAAGTACAGCAATGCCATTTTGACCACGGCGGACGGCACGATCGTCACCGCAGCCCACCAAGTGAGCGCCCAGCAGTCGCGGGTGCGGCCGATCCAAACGGGCGATCGCTACAGTGCGCCGCCCAAACTGACGGAGGCCACACCGCAACCAACCGAATCCTTTGATCGCTGGTGGGAGCGGGTTTCCCTGATTCCTGGCCCCATCAGTCGCCAACTGCTGAAAACCTATCGTGGCCTCAGCTCGCCATTGGTCAAAAGCCTGCTGACCGCGGCCGAAATTGACCCCCAGCAGCCGGTGGAAACCCTGGAACCGGCAGGTCAGCGGCGGCTGTTTGAAGTTTGGCAAGGCTGGCTGAAACGGCTGGAAATGGGAGACTTTGCGCCCGGTTGGACGGAAGCGGGCTACGACGTGCTGGGGTGGCAGGAACAGCGATCGGCCCCATCGGTGCAAGACCTGCTCGATCGCTACTATGGCGATCGGCTCGATCGGGAAGCCTTCCAGCGGCTTTGGCAACAGTTGCGGCAAAAGGTGAGCAACCTCGCCAGCAAGCTGCGCAAAAAAGTTGAAGAATTTACCGATCGCCTGGCCCAATCCGCCGAAGCCGACCAGTTTCGATCGCGGGCTGACCTGTTGATGGCCCATTTGCACCATTGGGAACCGGGGCTGGATCGAATCAGCCTGCCGGACTTTGAGACCGGCGCACCCGTGACCATCGCCCTGGATCCGGCGAAAACCGGTGTCCAAAACGCCCAACAGCTCTACAAAAAATATCAAAAGCTCGATCGCTCCCGCAGCGCGATCGAACCGCTACTGCTCGCCGCCCGCAGCGAATTAGCCTACCTGGAAGAGGTGGAAGAAAGCCTCAGTGAATTTGAGGACTACGGCGGCCCTGAAGATCTGAGCGCCCTCGAAGAAATTCGTGATGAACTGGTGCAGGAAGGTTATTTGGAGGATCCGGGCTATCGCCGGGCCTTGCCCGACCCCGGTGAAGGGTTCCGCAAATTCACCACCCCCAGCGGCTATGAAGTCTGGATTGGCCGCAACAATGCCCAGAACGATCGACTCTCCTTTCGGTTGGCCACGGCCTATGACTTGTGGTTCCATGCCCAGGAAATTCCCGGCAGCCATGTGCTGTTGCGGATGCCAGCGGGATCCCAGCCCGATCGCGCCGATTTGCAATTCACCGCCGACCTAGCCGCTCGCTACAGCCGGGCCCGGCAAGCAGAACAGGTTCCCGTGATTTACACGGAACCTCGGCATCTGTACAAACCCAAAGGCGCTAAACCGGGGCTAGTGATTTACAAGCATGAGCGGGTGATTTGGGGACAGCCACAGCGATCGCTGGTGGGCTAAGGATCTGGGCGGACTGAAGGGCGATCGCTCGAAATGCTTGATCGTTTTGCGGAAGACCCTGCCCAACCCCAGGGGCCAGACGGGGCGATCGTCCCCTGCTTCTGTTGGTTGCCCGCTGTCCAAGCAATCATCAATCTATGAATCTCTTGACCAATCACTGCGCACTATCGGCTTGGAGCCAGCGGGGCCGCCGCTTTGCTCTCCCGATCGTTCTGTTGTGGGGCCTGTGGAGTTCCGGGCCGGCCCAGGCGATCGGGATGCGAAGCGCGATCGCCCCGCGCCACCCCAGGGTCACCGCCTTTCCCCGCGCTCCCGTGACTGATCGGCTGGGCCCCTTGAGCCAAGCGCCTAACGAACTCCCCTTCATTGGCCGGCGCTCCTTCAACTTTTTGGGAGGCAGCGGCACGGGGCAATCAATCACGATCGAGCCAGATGGCACCACCACCGTTGAGCGCCACGGCACGGCCAACAGCGCCATTGAGTATCGCGGCCGCTTTTCCAATCCCCTTTGGCTGAATGATCAACAGGGTCTTCTGATTGAAGGATCCCAAATCTATCAAGTTGGCCCCGATGGCCAGCGGCCCCAGAATTGCGATCGGGGGGCGGCTCCCTGTCGTGCAGAACTGTGGGAACTCACCTCGGAAACCCCCGACCCAGCCGATTGGCTAGCCCCTCCGCCAGGGGAGCCTTTGGAGGATGTGGAAGATGAGCGATTCAGTCGCCAGCCCTTTAATCGATCGCACTTTCAACAGGTGCAAGCGCTGAATCGGGCCTGTGGGTTTTATGACGTGACTTCCCCCTGCTCGGTGCGGATCTATCCCTTTAACAATCTGTCTCTGATAGCGCGGCGGGATGGCACGGAATCCGTGGGCTACAGCCTGTCGTTTTATCGGCCCATTTCCCAAGCGGCCGCCTTAGCCTATGTCAGAATTCTGAACGATAATCAATCTTTCCGCCCGATCGAAACCCAGCGCCTGGCCGATCGCCTGGTGTACTATGGCTGTCCCTACGATGCGGGAGCCGAGCAACCAGCCCCCCTTTGTTCGGTGGAACTGTTCTATGCAACCCATTCGGGGTCTGATCGCTCGATCGAGCGATCGCCCAGCGGGGAACCCCTGATCAGCGGGCTGCGTTTTATCCAAAGCAGTCCCTAAGCAGTCCCTAGGTCGGGGGATGAGTTTGGGTTGATCAGTTTCAATCCCCTGTTTTGAATCAACCGGTGATGAACTCCAGAACTGGCATTTCTTGGCGGGCGGCGTTTCCAGACCACCGCCCAACCGCAAGTGCTTACAATGTTAAGTCTGGTGGGGGCTGGAGCCAGATTCCAGAATGGGCGGTGTATGCTGCCTTTATCCGCAAAATCGTTAGCTAACTTGGTGCAGTGTTGAAATCAGTTTTGGTGGCCCTGGATCGATCGGCATTATCCGAGTCAGAAATTGCCATGCTGCGATCGCTCAATTTGAACGATCAGTGCAAAGTAATTTTGGTGCATGTGATTCCGCCCACCAGCACCGATCTAGATCAGCCGCTCGATCGCCCCCAAGGCACTGCACCGGATTTGTATCGCGAGATTGAAACCCAACTGGCGGCCTACCAAAAGCGCCTACCCTGCCCCAGCACCATTGAAATCATCAGTGGCGAACCCGCTGCGGAAATTGTTCGCTTGGCCAATATCCATCGCACCGATTTAATCATCATTGGCAGCCGGGGCCTCAGCGGCATTGATCGCATTCTGCAAGGTTCCGTCAGCAGCGATGTGCTGGAACAAGCGCCCTGTTCGGTGTTGGTGGTGAAGGCCAAAACTGCCGCTTGAGTTGTGCCCGATCGCCCTGAAACTGTCCAGCCCGATCGCCCCTTTTGCGTTGTGCTTGTGTTGGGTGTTGCCGGTTTTGGGTATTGCCCGTTTTTAGTTTTCCATCGCCTATCCTCGTTTTTGCCCGCATGTCTGCGTTTCTTGCCCAACTGAACCCCGCCCAGCGCCGCGCCGTTGAACATTACCAGGGGCCCCTATTGGTGGTGGCGGGGGCTGGGTCGGGCAAAACCCGCGCCCTCACCTTCCGCATTGCCCACCTGATTCAACACCACCGCGTGGATCCGGATCAGATTTTGGCCGTGACCTTCACCAACAAGGCCGCACGGGAAATGAAAGAGCGGATTGAAACCCTCTTTGCCCAACAGGAGGCACGATCGCGCTTTGGCAAACCCTTTGACCTGCTGCGGCCCGAGGAACAAACGCGCCTGAAATCCCAGGTCTATAAAGACACCATCAAGCACCTATGGATCGGGACTTTTCACGCCCTCTGTGCTCGAATTTTGCGGTTTGATCTGGAAAAATTTCAGCATCCCAAAGGCTATCGTTGGACAAAAAATTTCACGATTTTTGATGAATCCGATGTCCAAAGCCTGATTAAGCAAATTGTGACGAAAGACCTGAATCTCGACGATAAAAAATTCCAGCCGAGACAGGTGCGTTTTGCTATTAGCAATGCCAAAAATCAGGGCCTGTCGCCGGAAGAGGTGGAGCGCAATGATCCCACTTTTCGCGGTCGCACAATCGCCACGGTTTATGATCGCTACCAAGCGGCTTTGGCGGCGAACAATGCCTTAGATTTTGATGATTTGATTGGGTTGCCGGTGCAGCTTTTTCAGCAAAATGAATCGGTTTTGGGTTACTGGCACAGCCGATTCCGCCACATTCTTGTGGATGAATATCAGGATACCAACCGCACCCAATACGACTTGATTCGGCTGTTGGTGACCAATGGGGAATCTTCCGAAAGCTTTGACCAGTGGAACCATCGATCGATTTTTGTGGTGGGCGATGCGGATCAGTCCATTTATTCGTTTCGGGCGGCGGACTTCACGATTTTGCTAGATTTTCAGGATGATTTTGGCGATCGACTGCCCGATGACGACACGCGGACAATGGTGAAGCTGGAGGAAAACTATCGATCGCGCGAAAACATCTTGCAGGTGGCCAACGAACTCATTGAACGCAACACAGAACGCATTGATAAAGTATTGCGGCCCACGCGCGGGGCCGGCGACCCGATCGCGGTCTATGAATCCGACCACGAAATGGATGAAGCGGAGTATGTGGTTCAGAAAATCCGCAAGCTGGAGCAACAAAATCCCGAATTAAATTGGGGCAGCTTTGCCATTTTGTATCGCACCAATGCCCAATCTCGTCCCTTTGAAGATGTGCTGCTGCGGTTGGGAATTCCTTACACCATGGTGGGAGGATTACGGTTCTATGACCGCAAGGAAATTAAGGACACATTGGCCTATTTGCGCCTGCTCACCAATCCCAACGATAGTATTAGCCTGAAGCGGGTGATTAATGTGCCCAAGCGCGGGGTGGGCAAGACAACGCTCGATCGCCTAGAGAATGCGGCCGATCAGTTGGGCGTGCCGCTCTGGGAAATTTTGAGTGATGAAACTTCGGTGAAAACCCTGGCCGGACGCACGGCTAAGCCCTTGTTGGAGTTTGTGCAAATGATTCAGACCTGGCAAGCCCAGGTGGATCAACAACCCGCCGCCACAATTTTGGATGGCATTCTTCAGGGATCGGGCTATGTGCGGGAACTGCAAGCGGAGGGCACGGACGAAGCGAGCGATCGCCTGGCGAATTTGGCGGAATTGGCCAACGCCATGACCCAATATGCGGAAGACACCAGCGACGGCTCCTTGACGAACTTTCTGGAAAATGCGGCGCTAGCTTCGGATTTGGATGATTTGAAGGAGGGCAAAAACGCTGTTTCTCTGATGACGCTCCATGCGGCCAAGGGGCTGGAATTTCCGGTGGTGTTTTTGGTGGGGCTGGAACAGGGGCTGTTTCCCAACTTCCGTTCCATGGACGATCCCCGATCGCTCGAAGAGGAGCGCCGCCTTTGTTATGTGGGCATTACCCGCGCCCAGGAGCAACTGTTCTTAACCCATGCCCAGGAACGACGGCTGTGGGGAGGAATGCGCGAGCCTTCGGTTCCGTCGGTGTTTTTGGGCGAGCTGCCACCGGAGCACCTGATTACTGAGGGGCGGAGCAATCGCCGATCGGGGCCGGCGGCCTTGGGATCAGCAATGGGATCGGCCAATCGGCGATCGGCCGCGGCCCGCCCCACCCCCAAACCCAATCCGCGCCCGACCAAAACCACGCCGCCCCAAGCTTGGGAAGTGGGCGATCGGGTGATTCACGACACCTTTGGCGAAGGGAAGGTGATGCATGTGTTTGAAACCGGGCGCAAAGTCACCATTTCGGTGCGGTTTCCCGGCTTGGGTCAAAAAATCTTTGATCCCAACCTGGCTCCCCTCCAGCGCTTGGATTAGGCCACTGCCTGATCGCGAGGGTCGAAGTTTTTCTGATGCGATCGACCCAGGGAGGGATCCCCGAAAAATGGCGAAAACCGGTTGATTAACCCTTCAGAAAACTCGCTGGAAACCCCGCAAGCGCCCGATTGCCCATTGGGCCGTGCGCGATCGCCCAAATCGGCTAAGATGGCATCAACTAAACGTAACGTCGCTCTAACTTAAGGACAATACTGGGTGATTGACTTCGGACGAGTCATGACCGCGATGATCGTGCCGTTTGCCCAAGATGGCAGCGTTAACTACACGATCGTCGAGCAACTGACGCGCAATCTCGTGGCGCACGGAACCGACACGCTGGTGGTGTGCGGCACGACCGGTGAATCGCCAACCTTAACCTGGGACGAAGAATACGAACTGTTTCGCGTCGTTAAGCAAGCGGCGGGCAGTGCCAAGGTGATGGCCGGCACGGGATCCAACTCAACCCGCGAGGCGATCGCCGCCACCGAAAAGGCCGCTAAGCTCGGTCTGGACGGTTCGTTGCAAGTGGTTCCCTACTACAACAAACCGCCCCAAGAGGGACTCGCCGCCCATTTCCGGGCGATCGCCGCCGCCGTGCCCGAGTTCCCCCTCATGCTGTACAACATTCCGGGACGCACGGGCCAAAACCTGCTGCCGGAAACGGTGGCCCAACTGGCGGAATTGCCAAATATTGTGGCGATCAAAGAAGCCAGCGGTAACCTTGACCAAGTGAGCGCCGTCCGCCGTCTGACTCCGCCCACCTTCAAGATCTATTCTGGAGACGATTCCCTGACCTTGCCGATGTTGGCGGTGGGGGCCTCGGGGGTGGTCAGCGTGGCCAGCCATCTCGTGGGCGATCGAATTCAAAGCATGATTCGCGCCTTTGAAGCGGGCCAGGTCAACGATGCATTGACAGAACATTTGGCTTTGTTACCCTTGTTTAAAGCCTTGTTCTTGACCACGAATCCAATTCCCGTCAAAGCAGCGCTAGAACTGTTAGGCTGGGAAGTGGGGGAACCGCGCCTGCCGTTGATCCCTTGCCCGGATCCTGTTCGCCAAGCCTTGAAACAGGCAATGGGGGAGTTAGACCTGCTGCCACAGTGAACTAGCAACAGTCGCTGACAACCAACGGGCGAGCGATCAGTGATTATTGGGTCACTGATGGGCAATTAGCGGGCGATGAACCCAGTGCGCGATCGACCCTTTCCCGATCGCCCCAAGCCAACAGGCGAAGGACAGCCCTAGGGCGATAACTGCACAAGCTATTGGGTCAAAGATTGAGCAAAATACTAGGTAGAAAGTACTGAGTAGAGTGTTGATCAACGACTGTTAACTTTGCTCAAAATCAGCAACACCAATCCGAAAAATTGCAAATTTGTTGCTTTGATGAATTTTTGAGTTAGTTTCAGATTGCTGATAGTTGAGTCACGGACTCTTGGACAAAATAAACTGCCCGATCGCTCCAGTCATTCACTCACCATCATCCCGATCGAGTGGCATAGGATTAAATCATCCAAATTAAGTCATCCAAATTCCAGAACTTGGATTAGACTGAGAGCAAATTGGCACTGCCCAGCCCTGCAACACTTGAAGGCAGCTTAAAATTAAAGAACTAGATTCCGGATTAACTAAAAGTTCTGACTAAAAATTTTGAATCAGCCGTTTGCTTAAGCAATGCAGTCCAGCAATGCAGTTCAGCCGGTTCATGAAACAGTCCCATTAAAAAAATCCCCTAAGCGGCTCAACTAAAATCTCGCTCAAAACCAATTGAAAAACCCAATTAACCCATTAAACAAGCCCATTGCCGTTAACCATGTTAAAAAACGCCCGATCGCTCAGCATGACTCAATTACCGTTTTCTGGACGACCTGTGAAATCCGCAAAATTTTCAACGGCTCATCGCGAGCAGGGAGCTGCAAGCTAATCATGAATCCGGAATATCCAACAGTGGCTTGTTTAATAAAGATGGGAGTCCTCGCATTTGATTGCTCTTAGGCCGGTTGAGGGGTTCGATTTTTTGAACAATCTTTTGAACGCTCTAAATCATCCTCATTTGGAATCCCCATTTGGAATCCTAATTTTGAGAGCAACCATTGTGTTGAATTTAGATTGATTGGCGGTGGTGAATTGGATCGATCGAACGGATCCACCGACTGATCTTGAAGCAAGTTTTTTCCCAGATGGTTACTCCTTGATGCAATCCATGAGTTTGGTGAATGTGTTGAGCCTAGAAAATTCGGCACAGCATTCCACAGAATTTTGCCCCGCAGATTTGCCCCGCAGAATTTTGTACGGCAGGATTTTGCGCCGCTTTTCAGAAAGCGTTTTCTTGAAGAATTTTTGAAAAACCTTCAAGAAGGTTCTGCCAGCTTCGGGCCCCAATCCCGACCCAAGTTTCCCGCAGCAGCAACCCACCGCCGATCGCGTGATTCGGCTGGGGACGACGGGTTGATTGAGACAACCAGCTCAATCGTTTAACAGGCTGAGTACCGCCCATCACTAACCATCACGAATCAGGTTTGCTCCTTTCCCGACGAGAGGACATGACGGTACTCCCCAATTCGTTGCTAACAGTCTGGTGACCGATTCCAACGCCAAGTAGTGCAATTTTTGAGTGAAATTTCTGGAGGCAAATGACTCAAGTCAGAAAGCGAATTCGTCAGCAAACAGATTCCGAATCTTCCGTGGCTAACGGTGGCGAGCTGGCCAGCGAGTTGGCCCGTGGAGTGAATCCCGAAGTTTCCGCAACCCCGATCGCCCCTGGAAGTAAAAACGTGGCAGCAAAAGACGTGAAAGATAGCTCCCGTGATGATGTTCGGCGCTCTGCCCCTAGCGTAATTCGCAAGCGAAATTCCAACTCCCAAGCCACTCCCAAGAAATTGTTGCAAGCAGATCATGCTGCGACCTTGGATCAATCGTTTGCTCAATCAACCGATCGCACCTTTTCCCCCTCTATCCCTATGAGTCAAAACCTCGTGACTGCTTCCCCCAGAACTAACTTTTCGGCCGCTCAACCTTCAACCCAATTCATCAGTAACGGCAAGCCCGGAACGCTGAAAATTATTCCCCTGGGTGGCTTGCACGAAATTGGTAAGAACACCTGCATCTTCGAGTATGAAGATGAAATCATGATGCTGGATGCTGGGCTGGCGTTCCCCACCGATGGAATGCACGGCATTCAAATTGTGCTGCCGGATATGACTTATCTGCGGGACAATCGCGAAAAAATTAAGGGCATGATTGTCACCCACGGTCACGAAGACCACATTGGCGGCATTGCCTTTCACCTGAAGCAAGTGGATATTCCGGTGATCTATGGGCCGCGGCTGGCGATGGCGCTGCTGTCGGACAAGTTGGAAGAGGCCGGCGTGAGCGATCGCACGGAAATTCGCACCGTGGGCCCGCGCGAATTTGTGCGGGTGGGAACCAAGTTTCTGGTGGAATTTATCCGCAATACCCACTCGATGGCCGATAGCTTTTCGGTGGCGATTCACACGCCGTTGGGTGTGGTGATTCACACGGGTGATTTCAAGTTTGATCACACGCCCGTTGATGGTGAATATTTCGATCTTCAGCGGTTGGCGGAATACGGTGAAAAGGGCGTTTTGTGCCTGATTAGTGATTCAACCAACGCCGAAATTCCTGGCTTCACCCCTTCGGAAAAATCGGTTTATCCGAACTTGGAACGGGCCTTTGCGAAAGCGCCGGGTCGCCTGTTGGTGACCACCTTTGCATCGTCGGTGCATCGGGTGAACATGATTTTGGACATTGCCCACAAGCAAGGCCGGGTGGTGTCGGTGTTGGGTCGATCGATGCTGAACACGATCGCCCATGCCCGCAATTTGGGCTATGTGAAATGCCCGGATGATCTGTTCGTGCCGATTCATGAGCTGCAAAATTACCCCGATCACAAGGTGGTGATTTTGACTACTGGTTCCCAGGGCGAGCCGCTGTCGGCCCTGACGCGAATTTCCAAGGGCGAACATCGCCAAATCAAAATTCGCAATGGCGATACGGTGGTGCTGTCGGCGAATCCGATTCCCGGTAACACGATCGCGGTGGTGAACACGATCGACCGGCTGATGATGCTGGGGGCGAATGTGGTCTATGGGCGCGACAAGGGCATTCACGTTTCCGGTCACGGCTCCCAGGAAGATCACAAGCTGATGATTAGCCTGACGCGGCCCAAGTTCTTCATGCCGGTGCATGGTGAGCACCGGATGTTGGTGAAGCACGCGGAAATTGCCCAGAGCTTGGGCATTCCGGCGGACAATATGGTGATCATCGAAAATGGCGATGTGGTGGAACTGACCCAGGATTCGATCAAGATTGGCGATCGGGTTCCTTCGGGGATTGAACTGGTGGATGCGTCTCGATCGGGCGTGGTGAGCGATCGGGCCCTGCGCGAACGGCAACAGTTGGCCAACGAAGGCCTGGTGACCGTTGCCGCCAGCATCTACAGCACGGGTCAGTTGGCCTGCGATCCTCAGGTGCATATGAGCGGTGTGGTCAGCAGCATTGACCCATCCAAGCTGACTGGGGCGATCGGGGCGACCTTGAAAAACTTCCTCAGCAACCGGTTTGAGCGTTTTGTCACCAACCCGGCTCGCCGCAGCGATGACGATATCGATTGGGGCGGTCTGAAGGTGGAACTGGAGCGCGAGTTCCAGCGGCTGTTGCGTCGTGACTTTGTGGGTACGCCTCAAGTGGTGGTGTTGGTACAGCCGATCGCGGCTCCGATTTCTGTGCGGCGCGATCGCCCGGCTCCGGCCGCTCCGACGGGCAACACTGCCGTTGCCGCTGCCACCGACTCGATCGCCCCTGAGTCTCCCGCCGCGCCTTCGGGTCGCCGCCGCCGCCGCACCGCTGCCAGTGTCGCCTCCTAAGGCCAACACCTGAAATCCGCTGATCGATTGCAATTGGTTGAAAGTTACTTGTTGAAAGTTGCTGATCGATCGCGGCAATTTCTAATTTCCTAATCTCCAGTAGCACAGCAAGCTTCAGTGGCTGAGTTCAAAAATCCTCCAATCCTTGATCAATGTTGGTTGAGAAATGGGATGAGCCAGCCCCCAAAGACTGCTGTGCTACTGCATTGATGAATCGGTTATGAATTTTTTATGAGCTTGTGTCAGTACCCCAAAGCACTTCTCAAATATCCAAATATCCTTTCAGGGGCTTCCATTTAGGGGGCTTTGCCAGTCACGCAGAACGTCAAAATTCCAAGAATTCGATCGAGCTGGTTGAGGTAATACTCATCTAAATCAATTTCTAAAATTAGTCTGCTGTCGCGATCATGTAGCCCTAAAAACTTCCAAGTGGTTCCAGTGGTCACCACTCCATAAACCGAGAAAATGGGATCATTGGCCTGCTGATTGAATCGCCAAGCTGCGACCATTTCAGCCACACATTGCCCCAAACCACTATTGATGTTTTCGCGCTTGGCTTCTACCAATATCGTCACAGGTGATTTCAGGAGCAATAGTTCGGGCGATCGTGCCACTAAAAAATCGCAACGGCCGTTCAATCCACAGCTCGGATCAATATCAAAATCAATCCCAGAAAACAGGCTAATTTGCCCTGCCAGTTGTCGCCGCAGCTCCACCAAGATAGGCGCAATAATCCATTCTGATCGGGCCTTTTCCGTATTACTGGCTAGGGCCAAAGGAACATTTTCTTGCAGCAGTTCCCGCAGGCGATCGCTCGGATGAATCGGCGGCACGGGCGCAAAATGATGAGGTCGATCGTAGAGATCCAGGGAAAATTGGTCGATCGCCTGAGCCAAACTAAAGTCGCTGTATGCCATAACCCGCTCTCGATCGATGAGGTATTACCGGCCGTAAGGGATTAGTTCCATCGCTCGTGCTGCCCCATGTGGGCTAGTTCTTTAATAGGGCATGGTTCCGATCGTACAGCGCTTCCCCATGGTTGCGAGCCACCGTTGATCGCGAGTCATTGCTATGCCTCAAGTCATTGCTATGCCTCACAAAGTTGCGGCTTCGATCGAGTTGGCGAGCTTGTCCGCAATGCCCGCAATCCAGCGCTCGTCTTGGTTGGTGTAACTGCGGGGGGCGTTGGCTCCCAAAATCAACACGCCCCGATCGCCCAAAGGCTGCACAATCACGCCCTGGGTATTTTCGGGTAAATAGTCAAACTCAATGCGGCCGGGATAAACCTTCAAATCCACGAGATAGATCGGTTGTTGTTTATCGATCGCCCGCTGGACGATCGGCCCCGGCTTGACGATCGCTTGCGGGCCCAAAACACCGCGCCGAAGCAACGTTTGCCCAGCCGTGCGATCGCCCCGGTAAACCACCACCGATCGGGTCACCGTGTTGGTTAGCAACAGGTGGGAAGCCCAAGCCAGTTCCACCTGCAACGGGCGATCGAGATCGGGCGCTAGCTCAAACCCTTCCGGCCCCGTTAGCTCCACCGCGTCCGGCAACTTGGGTTGCACCCGCTGCCAGAGCAACCCCGTCAAAATTAAGAAAGCACAGGCGATCGTCCCGGCCACGTCCGATCTCGCCTGCCACTCACTGATTTGAGGAGTCCAGAGCCGATTCACAAACAGCCCCACCCCGATCGCCATGCCCACCGCGATCGGCAAATTTTGCAGCCAACGATTGGTTTGCGATCGCGCCATAGCTGCCGAGGGCTGCCGGGCCCCTAAACCTCGTTTGCGTCCAGAATGCGTTGGAACAGGTAACCCGTGCCCCGCGCCGTCAGGATTAGTTCTGGATTGCTGGGGTCTTCCTCCAGCTTGGCCCGCAGTCGAGAAATATGCACATCCACCACGCGGGTGTCCACATGGCGTTCGGGTGTGTAGCCCCAAACTTCCTGCAAAATTTCTGCCCGCGAGAACGGTTCGCCCGATCGCGACACCAACAGCTCCAACAGGCTAAACTCCATTCCCGTCAGCCGAATTCGTTCATCGCCCTTGTAAACCTGGCGCTTGTTGGTGTCAATGCGGATGTTGGCCACCTGAATCACGCCAGAGCTGGGAATTCCAGAGGCGTGGTTTTTGTCCACTCGCCGCAACACCGAGCGAATCCGAGCTTCCAACTCCTTGGGCGAAAAGGGCTTCACCACATAATCATCGGCCCCCAATTCCAGACCCGTGATTCGATCGGCCACATCGCCCAGCGCCGTGAGCATAATGATCGGAATATCCGATTCCTTGCGGAGTTCCTGGCACACGCCATAGCCATCCAGCTTCGGCATCATCACATCCAACACCACCAGATCCGGCCCCGCCTTCCGAAACACGTCCAAGGCTTCTTCGCCATCGGCAGCCGTGACCACCTCATAGCCAATCATGGACAGGCGGGTTTCTAGAATGCGGCGAATGCTGGCTTCGTCGTCAACAACCAGGATTTTTTCTTTGTGACTATCCAAGGAGAGGCCTCCTCCAATGGCTTTAACTTCTGCGTGAACTTTTGCGTGTTTTTGAATCGCTATCTTTCGGCTTTTATCGCTTTATTGTACCGAGGACATTTAAAGAGGCAATTCTAACCGCCGTTTCTCTTCCGTTTTGGAGATTATCAGTCGATCGCGGCGCAGGTTGAGGGCTGATTTCGTCAAAATGGATTGACAAATTACCCGCTCTGATGTGCGATGGGAGCGCATTTGACCCCAGTTCTTTGGAGTCGGGAATTGTAACTGATTGGGAACGCACCCTTTATTAAAAACAAGCGGGGTGTTTGTCGCAATGTTGCAACGAAATTGAAACAATTGCAGAAATTTCTTAATTTGTTGCGCTTTTGTGGATTCTCCTTTCGGGGGTTGCCATTCTAGGGGTTGCCATCCTAGGGCAGAGGCTAATTAACGGCAATCGAGGGCTGGGAGCACTGAATTGAACCAGCACCAATTGGGGTGGAAAACGGCAGTCAAGGACTGGATCAACCAGGGCTGGATCAACCAGGGCCGAATCAAGAAGGGCCGGATCAAAGGGGAGACGATCGAATGGCGAAGGTAAAAACCCGCTACGTTTGCAGCGCCTGCGGAGGCGTGGAGGCCCAAATGTTCGGGCGCTGTCCCAGTTGTGGCCAGTGGGGCACTTTGGTGGAAGAGGTGTTGGCTGCGGAACCCAGCACCACGGGCCGGGCCGCCGTGGCCGCCACGACCCGATCGCGCAAGGGATCTCGCCCCCAAGAGCCGGCCAGCCCGATCGCGGCTCGCACCTTGGCCGAAATTCGCGATCGCCCCCGATCTCGCTGGGCTTCGGGGTTTCGAGAACTCGATCGAGTCTTGGGCGGGGGGATTGTGCCCGGCTCCTTGGTGTTAATTGGCGGCGATCCGGGCATTGGTAAATCAACCCTGCTGTTGCAAACGGCTAACCAACTGGCTCGATCGCGCCGGGTACTCTACGTTTGTGCCGAAGAATCGGGACAGCAGGTGAAACTGCGGGCCCAGCGATTGGGGGTACAGGCTCCGGCGGCGGAACCGATCTCGGGCCAACTCCCGGAGGAATCGCCGGACGATCGCGCCGATCTGTACCTGCTGCCGGAAACGGATTTAGAGCCAATTTTGGCGGAAATTGAAAGCTTGCGACCGGCCATCGCCATCATTGACAGTGTGCAGGCGATTTATCTGCCCGCGCTGGCTTCTGCGCCGGGATCCGTGGCCCAGGTGCGGGAATGTACTTCGGCCCTGATGCGCCTGGCCAAGCGGCAGGATGTGGCCATGTTGCTGGTGGGCCATGTGACCAAGGAGGGGGCGATCGCCGGGCCCAAGGTGCTGGAGCATTTGGTGGATACGGTGCTCTATTTTGAGGGCGATCGATTTGCCAGTTTTCGCCTGTTGCGATCGGTTAAAAATCGTTTCGGCGCTACTCAGGAATTGGGGGTGTTTGAAATGGTCGATCGGGGGCTGTTGGAAGTCGCAAACCCCTCCGCTCTCTTTTTGGGTAACCGAGATGAGCGCGTGCCGGGCACAGCGACCATTGTGGCCTGCGAAGGAACCCGCCCGATCGTGGCGGAACTGCAAGCCCTCGTCAGCCCCACGAGCTATTCCTCGCCGCGCCGCGTCACCACGGGCATGGAATATAACCGGCTGCTGCAAATTTTGGCGGTGCTCGAAAAACGGGTGGGCGTGCCCCTCTCTCGGCTCGATGCCTACGTGTCCACCTCCGGCGGCCTGAGCGTGGAGGAACCGGCGGCGGACTTGGGTGTGGCCGTGGCCTTGGTGGCCAGTTTCCGCGATCGCATTGTTGATCCGGGCACGGTGCTGATCGGCGAGGTGGGTTTGGGCGGCCAAGTGCGTCCCGTTTCCCAACTGGAATTACGGCTCAAGGAAGCCGCGAAATTGGGATTTAAACGGGCGATCGTGCCCAAGGGTTCCGATGTACGAATTCGGGGAATGGAACTGATTCCCGTGGGGCGGTTGGTGGATGCGATCGGGGCGGCCATGGCGCGATCGATCGCCGCCGATGCCGCCCCCGATCCGGAAACCAGTGATCCCAGTGAGCAGCCAGTGGGTTAACCCAAGCTGCTAACCCGAGCTGTTAACCCGAGCTGTTAACCCAAAGCGCCTAGGAGTTGGTTGCTGACCCGATCGCACGGAATTTTGCGATCGAACAAACTGCCCAAAACGGCCGCCGGGCGAGCACTGTGGGGCCAAGCAAACGCATGGCGAAATGCTGCTTCTTGGCAGGCTTCCAGTTGCTCAAAATCAATCACATCCAAGGTCAGCAGGGTTTCGTATTCAAAGGGCAACCGCACATTATGCAAACCCGCATTGTCGGTGCAAATAGCAATCTCAACCCCCGCCTCAAAGCAGCGATCGAACACGGTTTTCAGTTCCCGTAAATCGCTCATGGTTCCCGTTTTGAGATAGGTGGTGGGACATACTTCCAAACATTGTCCCCGGCGGGCCAAATCGGGCAGCAGCTCGGGATATTGCAAGGGAATTTGAATCCCATGGCCAATTCGCATCAACAGCGGTAAAAGGTCGGGACATTGCCCCATGGGAGTTTCGTAAACATGGCCCGTGGTTTTGAGACCCAGCGATCGCGCCAATTCGTATAGCTCAATCCACTCATGCAATCGATCGCCATACAAATTGTCACCGCCCGCCAGGTCGATCGCGCAAACATAGTCCCGCGACTGAGCTGCTAACTCCACGATCGCCCGATTCACCTCATAGGGCAACTTGACATGCATACATAAAATTTGGCTGGTGACGATCGGGCAATCCACCACCTGGCTGGCCTGGCCTACCGTTTGCACAATGTCAGCCATCCGATCGATCCGCTCTCCCATTGGCAAATGCTCAGGGGTGCGCAGATAGGGCGTGTAGCGCAACTCCAAATAGGCCAAATTTTCGAAAATGTAGGCCCCCCGAATCAGGCGATAGATGAAATAGGGCAACATTTCCTGGGTCTGCACACTTTCCACCAATGAGTGCAGCTCCAAATACTCCGCCAGGGTTTTGCGAGGACGGGTGTAGAAATCCTCAAATGCCCCATAGTCTGGAAATTGGGTCGTTAAGTCCGATCGATGCCGTTCAAAATAGCGCCACAGCACCCGAGGCACGACCGAACCACCCAAATGCCGATGCAGTTCTGCATGTAATGCCATAGAAGCGTCCCCGAGAGTACTGAGTCTTGCGAGCGATCGCGATCGAGGCTGGAAATCGTCCCGATCGGGCCCAAGCACCGACGATCATTTCGATATTTTTATTGTTGCTTAAGAAAATTAAATCGGGCGCGATCGCCCGAGCCTATATCCCCCCGAGCGATTTCACCCAGTCACCGCCTCGATCGCCCGGTTGACACCTTTACACCTCGATCCTGATAATCGTCGTTTGTGTAAACTCAAACACCGCTAAACCGTTGGCTAACGTCGTTGTAATTGGGGCCCAGTGGGGCGACGAGGGCAAAGGCAAAATTACAGATCTCCTCAGTCGGTCGGCCGACGTGGTAGTTCGCTACCAAGGGGGGGTCAATGCCGGACACACGGTCGTTGTTCAAGACCAAGTGTTCAAGCTGCACCTCATTCCGTCTGGCATTTTGTATCCCGAAACCGAGTGCATCATTGGCTCGGGCACGGTCATTGATCCGCAAGTGCTGATTGAAGAACTCGATCAGCTTGTGGCGTTGGGCATTTCAACGGACAACCTGTTGATTGCGGAAACGGCCCACGTGACCATGCCCTATCACCGGCTGATTGATCGCGCGGCGGAGGAAAAACGCGGTAACTACAAGATTGGGACGACAGGGCGCGGCATTGGCCCGACCTACGCCGACAAATCCGAGCGTACCGGCATCCGGGTCATGGATTTGATCGATCGCGAGGCGCTGCCAGACTTGCTGCGTTGGACGATCGCCCAAAAGAACGTCATTCTCGAAAAGCTCTACGACCTGCCGCCGCTGAACGCGGAAGCGGTGATTGAAGAGTATTTGGCCTATGGCGATCGACTGCGGCCCCATGTGATCGACGCATCGCTCAAAATTGCCGACGCGGTGAAGCAAAAACGGAACGTTCTGTTTGAAGGGGCCCAGGGAACCCTGTTGGACTTGGATCACGGGACTTATCCCTATGTCACCTCTTCCAATCCGGTGGCTGGGGGAGCCTGCATTGGGGCAGGCGTGGGCCCCACAATCATCGATCGGGTGATTGGCGTGGCCAAGGCTTACACCACCCGCGTTGGCGAAGGCCCCTTCCCCACGGAAGCCCTGGACGAAACCGGAGAACATTTGGGCGAACGGGGGGCCGAGTTTGGCACCACCACGGGCCGCAAGCGCCGTTGCGGTTGGTTTGATGCGGTGATTGGCCGCTATGCCGCCCGGATCAACGGCCTGGATTGCTTGGCCATCACCAAGTTGGACGTGTTGGATGAGCTGGCGGAAATCAAAGTTTGCGTGGCCTACGAAATTGACGGCCAACGCTGCGAAAATTTCCCCGCCGGGTCGCACCAATTCGCCAAGTGCCAGCCGATTTACGAAACCCTGCCCGGTTGGCAAACTTCCACCAGCGGTTGCCGCGACCTGGAAGATTTGCCCAAGCAGGCGCTGGACTACCTGAAGTTTTTGGCGGAGTTGATGGACGTGCCGATCGCGATTGTTTCCCTGGGAGCCAGCCGCGACCAAACGATCATCATCGAAGACCCCATTCACGGCCCCAAACGCGCCTTGCTGTACGAAAACGGCCAGGGTTAGCCCTAAGAACCAGCGGCCACAATCATCCCCATCAGGGTTAGTCGCAATTCGTTAACCCTGGGGGGTGTCTGGCTACGGGCCCTTGCCTGAAAATGCTCTGATTGTTCAGGCTCCCTTTCAACGGCTCAAGCCTGGGGAATGGGGTTGAATTTCTGTTAATATTCTTTGGCTTTCTACGCCGACGATAGCTCGATCGCCCGCCGATTCTTGCTTGACTGAGTGCGATCGATCCCACAATAGGAGAACCATCCATGAGCCTTACTTTTGAAGCCCAAGTCCGTCCCGAAGGCAGCAAGCCCGGTGCTCTGCGTCGCGAAGGTTTGATTCCGGCGAACCTCTATGGTCACGACGGCGCAAACTCGGTGTTGCTGACGATCAACGCCCGGGATTTGGGTTATATGCTGCGATCGGTTAAGGTGGGCGAAACTCCGGTTGAACTCACGATCGCTGATTTGAACTGGAAGGGTTCCGTGGTGCTGCAAGAAGTGCAAAAGCACCCCTGGAAGTCAACCATGGTCTATCACGTCAGCTTCCTGGCCGCGAAGGGCTAAATCGCCTAGCAATCTAACTGGATGCTTGATGAAGCGAGAGTAGGGCAATTGAGTTTCGATTGCCCTACTTTGTGTTTTGAACATATTTGGAGCGCATTTGGAACGTATCTGGAACGTATCTGGAACGTATTTTGGAACCCATCTTGAATTGGGAGTCCTAGGCGTTCAATTCGGCTGATTGAGGATGTGTTGAAAGCTTGTTAAGAGCTTGTTGAGCGCTTGTATTGAAAATTT
Source organism: Limnothrix sp. PR1529 (assembly GCF_002742025.1). NCBI lineage: Bacteria > Bacillati > Cyanobacteriota > Cyanophyceae > Pseudanabaenales > Pseudanabaenaceae > Limnothrix > Limnothrix sp. PR1529. Next base: position 45,011 of record NZ_LIRO01000010.1, on the reverse strand, counting down.
GTTGCATTGCATTCGCTGCACTGAACCTGTTGAATGCAAGCAGCGAGATTGAGCCAGTCCCCCTCAGGAGTTTTGTGCATGGATTCGACGCTGCCGCCCTTGGTGCAACAGATGCTTCAGCCGGAATTCTATCCCCATCCGGTGCAGGAGCCGATCGCCCTGATTCAAACCCACGTTTCCTTTGTGTTTATTACGGGAGACTGGGTTTATAAACTCAAAAAGCCGGTGAACTTTGGCTTTTTGGACTATTCCACCCTGGAGCGGCGTAAGGAATTTTGCGCTCAAGAAATTGCGCTCAACCAACGCAGTGCAGCGGAACTCTATGTGGGCGTAGTTCCCATTATTCAAACGGGCGATCGCTACCAATTGGCGGAAGTGGGCGAAGCTGAAGCCAGTAATGGGGCGGTGGAATATGCCGTCAAAATGCATCAATTTCCTCAGGAAAATTTGATGAGCGCCCGGTTCGATCGCGGCGAAATCACCGAAGCGGACATCATTGAGTTGGCCCGGGTGGTGGCGGAATTTCACCGCACCGCTCCCACCAGCGATTACATCAATACCTTTGGGGAAATCCCGCAAATTAAAGTTTCCTTTGATGAAAACTTTCAACAAACCACGGGTTACATTGGCGGGCCCCAAACCCAAGCGCAATTTGACCTGACCCAAAGTTGGACAGAAGCTTTTTTTGCGGAAAATGGGGAGCTATTCCAAAGTCGTGTGACCGGCGGGTTCATTCGCAATGGCCATGGCGATTTGCACCTGGGCAATATCTGTTGGCTGAACGATCGCCCGCTGTTGTTTGACTGCATTGAGTTCAACGAACCTTTCCGGTTTGTGGACACAATTTACGATGTGGCTTTTTTGGCCATGGACTTGGAAGCTCGGGGCCGCATTGATTTGGCCAATGCCTTTGTCAATGAATATGCGGAGCGATCGGGCGATTGGGCTGGTTTGGCCCTGCTGCCGCTGTATCTGAGCCGCCAATCCTACGTGCGGGCCAAGGTCACCTCCTTTTTGCTGAATGACCCGGCGATTCCGGAGGCCGATCGAGCCGCTGCCCACGATCGGGCCACCGCCTACTATCGCCAAGCGGCCAGCTATGCCCAACCTCGATCGGGTCAGGTAATTTTGATGTGTGGCCTGTCGGGATCGGGCAAATCAACCGTGGCTCGGAAATTGGCTCGCCAAACCAACGGGATTCAGATTCGATCGGACGCGGTGCGCAAACACTTGGGCGCTGTGCCCCTGGACCAAAAAGGGCCGCAATCCCTTTACAGTGCCGAAATGACCGCCAAAACCTACGATCACCTGCTGCAATTGGGGCTGGATCTGGCCAGTCGGGGCGAAACGGTGATTCTCGATGCCAAGTACGATCGCCAAGCCTTGCGCCAAACGGTGATTGCCGCCACCCAAGAACGGGAATTGGATTTGGAAATTGTCCATTGCCAAGCCCCGATCGAGGTGCTGCGCGATCGACTCAATCAGCGAACCGGTGACATTGCCGATGCCACGGCTGATCTGTTGGCGGCTCAAGTGGCGGCCTTCGAGGCCTTCAGCAACGAGGAACGCCTTTGGGTGCGCGAGGTAGACACAGCCCGGGGGGGCGATTTAAAGTTGCAGTAGCTGATTTTCCCGGTGGCGGCTGTTGGCCCTGCGCAAGTTGCCTGCGGTCATTGGTGCTGAGTAAATTGGTGCTGAGTAAATCGGCGCTGAGTAATTTGGTTCCCAATTCGCACTCAGTACTTGGCAAATTTGGGCAACGGCCGCCCCGATCGCGACAATCCCCAGACCCGTGAGCTATCTGTATCAAGGCTTAGTTTGGTTCTTGCTGTTTTGGCTTGCCCTGGTGGGGGTGGGCTACAGCACACTGTCAGCTTTGGTGCTGGCGATTTTTGGTGGCGCTGCTGGATCAATTATTTCCGTGTGGTGGCAGCAGCCGGCCGCCGATCCGGTGGTGACGCGGCGAACGTTCGATCGGGTGGAGCGTGCGCCGCGTCCCTATCCTTACGAAACCCTGGAATCTTCGCGCCTCAAGCGCCAGGGCCGTCGCCGTCGCCAAATTGGCTGGCTAGATCAGTGGTTGCGGGTGCGGCCTCGCTAGGGTCGAATAACGGCTGATCGGTATTACCCTAGCGGCAGGAAATTTTTTTCAGGGTAAGTGCCTTGTTTTCAGGGTAAGTGCATTGTCTTAACCCAAGTGCTCTGACTGAGAGCTGACCGTTGTTACGGAGTTCAACAGTCGGCAGCACCCACCGAAGAGGAAACAAGCACCGTGTGGCAATGGGGTCAATGGCGCGATCAACGCCTGCCTTGGCAAACGCGCCAGGTCGCTGATGTTTTGTTGGTGGCGGCGGTGGCCGGTGGCTTGCTGTTGGCTCGCTCTTGGGGCTGGCTCCAGCAGGCGGAATTGGTGGCCTATGACTGGCTGATTCGGGCCCGATCGACCCCGCCTCTGCGCGATCGGGTGGTGATTGTGGGAGTGGATGAACCGGATATTCAATTTTTGAGGGTTTGGCCCGCCCGCGATCGAGACTTAGCCAAACTGTTGGAAACACTCGTGGCGGCTCGTCCCGTGGCGATCGGGCTGGATATTTACCGAGATTTGCCCCTACCCCCTGGTCAGGAACACCTAGAGGAAATTTTTCAGAACAGTCCTGTCCCGATCGTCGGCATTCGGCTGATGCCCGACTCGGAAAAAAAAGGAATCCTACCTGCAGCGTCCCTGGCTCGCTATCAGCAAATTGGGTTTAACAACATCATCATCGATCCCGATCGGCTGGTGCGCCGCCATATTCTCTATTGGTGGCATACGGATCCAAAAACGCGCCAACGCCAAATGCATCAGAGCTTTGCCTTTGTGTTGGCCCAACTGTATTTGCAACAGCGCCAAGTGACCCTGACCAAAACCGAAGATCCCAAACAACTGCAACTGGGGCGGCTGCGGTTGTCCCCGATCGACCCCAACAGTGGCGGCTACCAGGGCATTGATGCCGGTGGTTACCAAATTCTGGCCGATTGGCGGGGCCCCTCCAGAACCGTGCCGGTGGTTTGGTGGCGGGACGTGGTGCAGGGGAAGGTGTCGCCCGCGCAACTCAGTGGGCGAATTGTGGTCATTGGGGCCATGACTGAAAGCCTGAAGGACTACGCCTACACGCCCTACAGCAACCAAGGACGGGATTCGGCCCAACCCATCTTTGGGGTGGAATTGCAGGCCCAGGCGATCGAGCAACTGTTGGAATCCGCGATCGAGGGGCGGCCGCCCATTCGCACTTGGCCCGACTGGGTGGAACAGGTTTGGATTTTGCTGTGGACTGCGGCCGGGGCGATCGCCGTGAAGCGATCTCGCTCCATGGGCCAGGCGGCTTTTCACCTGGCCTTGGCCCTGTTGGGCATTGGCAGTTTCACCAGCCTGAGCCTGGGGTGGGGGTGGTGGATTCCGATCGTGCCGGTGGCCATGGGCACGCTGGCCAGCGCCGGGGGGCTGTGGCTGCTGGCCTTTCAGCGGCAACAGGAACAGACCCGATCGACCCTCTTTTTTCAGCAAGTTTTGGCCGCCATTCCCGAGCCACTGTTTGTGAAAGACCAAAATCGGCGCTGGATTGCCGTGAATCCTGCCTTTTGCAACTTCACGGGGCTAACCACCACCGATCTGTTGGGTAAAAGGGCAGAGGATGTGTTTTCTGCTGAGTTGGCCGCTGCCCTCTCGGCGGAAGATCAACGGGCGATCGACCAGTTGGGGCCCGCCGAAACCCAATTCGCCTGGCCCGATCCCTTTGGTCGAGAACGAATGGTGAGCACCAAGCGCACCCTCCACCGCGATCGAGCCGGGAATCAGTTCCTGGTGGGGGTGATGCGCGATATTACCGAGCAGTGCCGAGCCGAAGCGGAATTACGCCGCACCGCCGCCGAACTGCGGGACTATACCCAGCAACTGGAGCTAGCCCACGATGTGTTGCAATACCAAGCCCGCCACGATGGCCTCACGGGATTGGTGAACCGTAAATATTTCTATGAGCGCTTGGATGTGGCGCTGCAGCAAGCCCGCCAGGATCGGTTCATGAGCGCGGTTTTATATCTGGATTTGGATGGGTTCAAGGCCGTGAACGACACCTTGGGCCATCGGGCCGGCGATCTGTTGCTGATTGAATGTGCCCAACGCCTGACCCAAAACCTGCGAGGCAGTGACACGATCGCCCGATTTGGCGGTGATGAATTTGTGGCGTTGTTGCCGGCCATTCCCCAAGGGGACGTGGCGGCCAGGGTGGCCGAAAAACTCCTAGCCGCCGTCAGCAAGCCCTATCGCGTTGAGGGCTGTGATTGCCAAATTACGGTCAGCATTGGTGTGGCCCTGTTTCCCGACGATGCGGAAACGGCCGATCAGCTCATTGAATATGCTGATTCCGCCATGTTTGCGGCCAAGGGGATGGGAAAAAATGCGTTTTGTCTCTATGGCGAGCTGCCAGCCGAGCCTGATCGGGTTCTGAGAGGCTAGGCACAGCCTGAACCGATCGGCCAGGCTGCACCAGCTTTCAGGAGAGGCCTAGCTCGAGAACTTCGGGCCCAAGCCGATCGCCCCGGCATAAACCGCCCGATCGCCCAGTTGATCCTCAATTCGCAGCAGGCGGTTATATTTCGCCACCCGTTCGCTCCGACAGAGAGAACCGGTTTTGATTTGACCGGCGCGCGTGGCCACGGCCAAATCGGCGATCGTCGTGTCTTCCGTTTCGCCGGAACGGTGGCTAATCACCGAGCGCAGGCCGCTGCGGGTGGCCAGGTCGATCGCCTCCAGGGTTTCCGTCAGCGTCCCGATTTGGTTCAGCTTAATCAAAATGGCATTGGCCGCCTTCAGCTCAATCCCCTTTTGCAAGCGCGTTGGATTGGTCACAAACAGATCGTCGCCCACCAGTTGGGTGCGGCTGCCCAGGCTGGCATTCATCGCCGCCCAGTTGTCCCAATCGTCTTCGCTCAGGCCGTCCTCGATCGACACGATCGGGTACTGGCTCGCCAACTTGTCCAAATAGGCGATCGTCTCCGCCGGGCTGTGGGTTGCCCCATCAAAGGCATAATTCCCACCCTTGTACAACTCCGTCGAAGCCACATCCAGGGCCAGCGCCACTTGCTCGCCCGGTTTGTAGCCGGCCTTCTCGATCGCCGCAATCAGCAAATCGAGCGCCTCTTGGTTGGAACCCAAGTTCGGCGCAAAGCCGCCCTCATCGCCCACGCCCGTCAGCAGGTTTTTATCCTTCAGCACCTTGCTCAGGGCTGCAAACACTTCCGCCCCCCAGCGCAGGGCCTCCGCAAAGCTGCTGGCCCCGTGGGGCACAATCATGAATTCTTGGATGTCCACATTGTTGTCCGCGTGGGCCCCGCCGTTAATCACGTTCATGAGGGGCACGGGCAACACGTTCGACAAGGGGCCGCCCAGGTAGCGATAGAGGGGCAACCCGGCGGTGGCGGCGGCGGCCTTCGCCGTGGCCAGCGACACGGCCAAAATGGCATTCGCACCGATTTTGGACTTGTTGGGCGTGCCATCCAGCTCAATCATGGCCAGGTCAATGCTGGCCTGATCAAGCGCATCCATGCCGTAGAGTTCCGGCGAAATTTGCTCTTCAATATTTTCAACGGCTTTCAGCACGCCCTTGCCACCATAGCGGCCGGGGTCGTCATCCCGCAGTTCGTGTGCTTCAAAAGTGCCGGTGGATGCGCCGCTGGGAACCTGAGCCAGGCCGGTTACCCCCGATTCGAGGGTGACTTCGGCTTCGACGGTGGGACGACCCCGCGAATCCAAAATTTCTCGCGCGTGAATTTCGACGATCCCCGTGTCGGTCATTTCCATGCGTTTTCTCCAAATCCAAAAGCGAACTCGATGCGGGCCGTTGGGATGGGCATTGTGCCCCGCGATCGGGTGGCCAAGTGCGATCGCCCCATCCAGCGGTCAATTGCCAGAATCAGAATAAGTCTTCATGGGTCGTTTGCGCGGGTTTTGCGCGTGAGATCCCGTGAACCTGCTGTGATGCTGCTAGGCGGCTCTGGTGCTTTGATGGCAGCGAGCTTTGGGGTTTGGACTTGGACAGATCAAGGCCGGAGCACTTGAATCCCAAACTTAAACCTCAAAAGTCGGAACTCTCAAAACCTCAGCTCCGAGGTCTGAACACTGAAGCTGGCCATTGTTGACCTTGGGTGATCTGTTCTGCTGCATCAACCATTACGGCTTGGGCAGCCAATTGGGGTCTGAAATGGGCCTTGGTGGCACTTCCGTCAGTTAATTGAGTTAGTTGAGCGGTATCGGACTGATTCTGGCTCTGTCGTAACCGTAAGGTTGGCCGATCGCCCCAAAACTTTAGGGATCGATCGGGAGCTGATGCCCCGATCATCCTGATCGCCCCGATCGATCCAATTCCTCCCAATTCCTCCAGCCGTGACCTGCGTTAGTGCATGAACTGAGATTAGGGCTTGGATTAGGGCTTGCTGGAATTAATTGGCTGGAATTAATTGGCTGGAATTAGTTGGCTGAGACTGGCTTCGCCAAAATCCCCTACACTGAGACTGCTACTTTGCTCGATCGCTCGAATGCTGGTTAAAGCCAAGCCCCAGCCCCTAGCCCCCCGTTGGCAAAAACCCCGATATTCCAGTTGGGAACGGCAGAAGGACGTGACGATCGCAATCGGGCGATTTGTCTCGGCCCTGTGGTGGGATCGTGTTCGCAAACAAAACAGCAGTGAGCAACGCAGTCGCCGGGCCCAGTGGCTAGCCCAAACCCTGGTGAACTTGGGGCCCGCGTTTATCAAAGTGGGACAGGCTCTGTCCACCCGCCCCGATCTGTTGCCGGGGGAATATATCACCGCCCTCAGCCGATTGCAGGATGCCGTGCCGCCCTTCAGCACGGATCTGGCGATCGCCACGATCGAAGCGGAGCTGGGCCAATCTGTTCAAGAACTCTTTCTGGAATTTGAACCGGAGCCGATCGCGGCGGCCAGTTTGGGGCAAGTTCACCGGGCTGTGCTGCCTGGGGGCGATCGGGTCGTGGTCAAAGTTCAGCGCCCGGGTCTAGAGCCGCTGTTTGATCTGGATTTCAAAGTTCTGCGGCGTTTAATTCACTGGAGCGAGCTGCTCTTTCCTTGGACTCAGCAATACGATTTGGAGTCCATTTATCAAGAATTTTTTCGGATTCTTTATCAAGAAATTGACTACGTTCACGAGGCCCACAACGCCGATCACTTTCGCCAAAACTTTCAGGAATTCCAAAACGTCCGAGTTCCCAAAATCCATTGGCCCTACACCACTTCCCGCGTGTTGGTGATGGAATATCTGCCGGGAATTAAGGTGGATGACTGCGAAGCGCTGGTGTCCTGCGGCATTGACACCAAAAAGCTGAATCAGTTGGGCGTTTGTTGCTACCTAAAACAGCTTTTGCAAGATGGTTTCTTTCAGGCAGATCCCCACCCGGGAAACCTGGCAGTGACCCAAGATGGATCGCTGATTTTCTATGACTTTGGCATGTTTGTGGAAGTGAAATCCCTGGCCAAAGAACAGATGCTGCAAACCCTGTTTGCGGTTCTGAAAAAAGATAGTGAATCGGTGTTGGAATCCCTAATTTCCATGGGATTAATTGAGCCGGTTTCGGATATGCGACCGGTGCGGAAACTGCTGCAATTTACCCTGGAACGGTTTGCGGAGCGGCCGGTGGATGTGAATGCATTCACGGAAATGCGCCGGGAAATTGCCACTTTATTTGAGCAGCAACCGTTCCGACTGCCGGCCCAAATGACTTACATTTTGAAGTCGATTACAACGCTGGATGGCATTGCACGGCGACTGGATCCGGAATATAACCTGATTGCGCTGGCCAAACCCTTTGTGAAGCAGTTTGCGGGCATTGATCCCAATCGATCGCTCGCGGAAGGGCCAGGAGCCAACAAAACCCAAAAATGGCTTGGCTTGGCTAAGTTGGCTCTGGATACGGTGCAAGCGCAACTGAGCAAGCCGAATCCAACGGTGCTGGCAATTCAGCGGCTGGAGCAACGAATCGAACGGGGTGAGCTGGAGTTGCGGGTGCGATCGACGGAAACCGATCGGGCCCTGAAACGCCTGAACCTGTCGATCGAATGTTTGATGTACACCTGCTTGGCGGGCTGTTTGTTAATTAGCGGGGCGGTTTTGGTGACGGGGCCCTTGGCCCACTGGGCGGCCTTTGTGTTTGCGGGGTCGGGAGTGGCGGTGGTGTTGCTGGTGCGGGCGTTGGTGCGGCTGTCGGTGCGCAAGCGGCTCGATCGATTCATGGAGTAGCTATGGCCGATCGGGAACGGATTCTGGGTCTTGATCCGGGGCTAGCCATTTTAGGATTCGGGGCAATTAGCGTTCCCGCCGTTGGGGATCCGGTTTTGGGGGGTGATGGTTCGTTGGGTTGGCGATCGAGCGACCCGGTGGCGATCGATCCGGTGGCGATCGAATTGATCGACTTTGGCATCATTGCCACCCCTGCCGGCCAGCCCATTGGCGATCGGTTGGTGACCCTTCACGACGATTTGCACGCGGTCATTGACCAAATTGAGCCGGATCGGGTGGCGATCGAAAAACTCTTTTTTTATCGGATGGGCAACACGATCGCCGTAGCCCAAGCCCGTGGGGTGGTGTTGCTGGTTTTGGCTCAACGGCAACTTCCTTGGGTGGAATTCACACCGGCCCAAATTAAGCAAGCCCTCACCGGCTACGGCAACGCCAAGAAGCCCGAAGTGCAAGCCGCCGTGGCCCGGGAACTGAATTTGGCCACCTTGCCCAAGCCGGACGATGCGGCCGATGCGTTGGCCGTGGCGATCGCCGCTTGGGGGGCGGAAGCTGCTAATCGCGGCTAGGGGCCAAGCGGCTCACGGGTAGCGTTAATTGGCTAGAAACCAGTTGGTAGCAGGTTGTTGGAGTTGCAAAGTTGCAGGGCGAGAGCGATGTTGCGAATCAGTCAGGGGCTGGAAACACCACAACTGATCACCTCGGGAAACGCCGCTCGCAAAAGCTGCCAAATCGATCGCACGCTCCTGGAGCCGGAACACCCCCAACATCAACATTGGATGGGTCACGCCTTGCAATTGGCCGCCGCTGCCGGGGCCGCTGGGGATGTGCCCGTGGGGGCGATCGTGGTGGATGGACAAGGCCAGGCGATCGCGCAGGCCGAAAACCGCAAGCAACGGGACGGCGATCCCACGGGTCATGCGGAAATTTTGGCGCTTCAACGGGCCGGGCGATCGCGCCAAAATTGGCATCTAAACGATTGCGTTCTTTACGTCACCCTGGAGCCTTGCCCCATGTGTGCGGGGGCAATTATTAACGCTAGACTTGGGTTGCTTGTTTTTGGGGCGATCGATCCCAAAGCGGGAGCCATTTGTTCTGTGCTTAATTTGCCCGCCAGTGCCGCTTCTAATCACCGATTGCCGGTTATTGGCGGTGTCTTGGGCCAAGACTGTCAGCAACAATTACAAGCCTGGTTTCAACAGAAGCGTCCCGATCGATTCTGTACCCAGCCTTCGGAAAGTACCTGAATAGTATCTTGGAGTACTTGCCAAACACCAGTTGTTGTGAAATTAAAAACCGCAGCCTCTTATTTTTACTGCTAGATTCGTTGATTTATAAACTTTTGATATGTCAATTTTGATTTTTCAAATATCCCTATTAACACTATTGTCTCATTCATTTTAAAAATCTCCAAATTCATCATTTGATGAATAATTCAATCAATTAATTATCAATTAAACAAGTTAATTCCTCGGATCAATCTTTTAAATGAATGTTTAGGATTTATGTTTAAATCCAGAACTAGAAATTACATCTAAACCGATTATCGCGTTACATGACAAATGCCATCAAGCAGTTAGTTGGTATGCAATGATCACCCTCCTGATTATTGAATCTGAAACTCATTCAAGTCAAAATCAAAGGAATCTAATTTTCACTCATCCAGGCTATATCTTCCTTCACTAATTAACTCTGAGAAACCTGAAGGGCTGATCAGGGAAGAACAAAATTGAAAGAGATAGAAAGCTGCTGTTGGATGATCGTAACTACTTGTGAAGAGATTAAGTGCTTTTAAGAAAACCTTATTCTGAAAATAATAAAATTATTGTTCACTGCTGAAATGGCGAAAGTTTGATGATGGCTGCCGCAAATCCCCCAACCTGTGATCAACGATGCAGAGATGATCGACGCATAGTTGATCGATCGCCAGCCATCTCCCCAACCTCTGAGGCATCGGAACTTCAACCGTTTGCAGGCCCCCACCCGATCATCAACAGTGCCAGACAAAGCCTGAGCACCGACCCCGACAAGCCAAAAACTATAGGCTAAAAACTAAAAGATGCCTGGAATCCTTCCTGGAATCCTTCAAGGTATAATTTGACTTCGCTGAGACTTGTGTTGGGGGCAAAATGGCAACTATTTCTAAGAAAATTTGTCTGGTTGGCGATTTTAGTGTTGGCAAAACCAGTCTAATTCGTAGGTTTGTTGATCGTCAATTTAGTGATCAATATTTGTCAACCGTTGGCGTTAAGATCTCCAAAAAACTAATTGATGCTACTAGCCTTAAGCTGCCAGAAGGCGACAAGTTTCAATTAATGGTCTGGGATATTGAAGGACGCACAGATTACAAGCCGATCGATGTGTCCTATCTCCGTGGTGCGAGTGGAATCATTATTGTTTCTGACAGTAGCCGCATGGAAACGGTAGAAAACCTCGATCGTCACCTACAAATGTTTCAGCAAGTTAATCCTAAGGGATCCGTCGTGATTGCCTTTAATAAGGCAGATCTCATTGAACCAACAATGCTGACTAAGGTTATGGGGTTGCATAGCTTTGCCCATGAGTCTCAGGTGGTGGCGACCTATGCCACTTCCGCCAAAACGGGCGATAATGTTGACAAGATGTTCCTAGAGCTATCGCAATCGATGCTCAATGGGTAACCGAAGGAGAGCTATAGTCTTCAAGATCTTCATGGATGCAATAGTTGGCATCCACAGTGGGTAATTTAAAGTCAACTTTGCTGTTGCTGCGGCCTCTTGAGCAGAATGAAATTATCCTTGCCTCAGCATATCCAATTGATTGTTGTGAACGAAGCCTTCCAGGTGGTTTCGGTTCAGGGCAATGTGGCTCCTTTGATCGACTCAGGATTGCTGGAGATGTTGGTGGAGTCTGCGGAGGCGGGAGCGATCGCCCCGATCGAGGCCCCAACGGATGGGGCTGTGGATCACTCCCCAGGCCACTTGGCACCCACTGCCCCGGGTCTCAGTCCTGAGCAACTGGCTGCGCAATTGCTGGGGCTGGAGATTTATGAACTGTTCCCAGAACTCTTTGGGATTGATGAAATTTTGGTGGAGGTGGCAGCGGGCGATCGCCCAGAATTCAACATCAAGGGCATTGGCCGTGTCACCGCCCATGGCTCCCCAATCTATTTTGATATTCATATCACGGCGCACCCCAGCCCCACTGCTGAACACTATTTAATTTTTTTCCTAGAAGATGTAACCGATCGCATGAGCTTGGAACAAGTGTTGGTTCAAGCGACTAATGAAAAACATCTGTTGATTCGGAATTTAGAGGAAACCAAGCAACAGATTGATCAAATTATTTCAGCTATGAGTGAAATGCTGCTTTTGGTTTCAGAAGCAGGGTTAATTCGGATGGTGAATCCGGCCACTCGTCATCTGTTGGGTTACGAAGCTGAGGAGTTAATTGGTCAGCCCATGTCGGCAATTTTGGCGCGCCGAGATGCCCCATCGGCTCCAGAGCCAGGACACCTGTTGGCGGCGGAGGAAGGGGAAGCGGTTTGCCAAACTAAGACCGGCGCAATTTTGGTGATTGCCTTTTCCCGATCGCGCCTCACCAACACCCTAACAGGACAATTGGGGCGTGCAGAAACGGTTCAAGATTTTCTGTATGTGGGGCGCGATGTTACGGAGGAAAAACGCCGCCAACGATATCAATCGGTTCAACATTTAATTACGCGAATTATTTCTGAGTCGAATATTGCCACCCAAGCTCTGTCGGCAGTGGTTCGAGCTTTGTGCCAAGAATTTGATTGGCAATTGGGCGAATTTTGGTTAATCGATCGCACAGACGTTGGCAGCGGAAATCCATCTGCCCATTGCATTGATCACTGGCTGTCTCCCATGCTGGAAATTAGCCACGATTGGAAGCCAGTGCGTTGCCTGCGCTTGAATGAAGATCACAGTTTCCTCTCGCAGGTTTGGCAAGCAACGAAGGCTAAATGGCAACAAGATCTCCCGGATCAAGCGGTTCCGGCGGGAACTTTGGAAATTCAGAATCTAAACTTCAAAACGGGGTTTGGATTTCCGATTAAAACCGGCGATCAAGTGTTGGGAATTTTGCTGTTTTTCAAGCAAGCCTCTCAACTCGTGAGTCCTGATCTGTTGAATTTGGGCGAAAGTTTGGGCAGCCAGTTGGGGCAATATGTGGAACGTCGCAAGGCCGAAGAAGCCCTGTTGCTAGAGCAAGAAAAATCTGAGCGCTTGCTGTTAAATATTCTGCCGGAAACGATCGCCCATTGTCTGAAGCGCAATGCCAGAACGATCGCAGAACAGTTTGCCGCCGTCACTGTCTTGTTTGCGGATATTGTCGGTTTTACGGAAATCGCTTCAAATTTGAGTGCGATCGAGCTGGTGGAATTATTGAATGAAATTTTCTCGGAATTTGATCAGCTCACGGAAATCCATGGCCTAGAAAAAATTAAAACGATTGGCGATTCCTATATGGTGGTGGCGGGTTTGCCCACCCCGCGCGCCGACCACGCCCAGGCGATCGCGAATATGGCTCTGGATATGCAGTTAGTCATGGGTCGGTTTAACGACAGGCAAAAACGTGATTTTCAAATTCGCATCGGGATTCATAGTGGCTCCGTGGTGGCAGGCGTGATTGGCCTGAAGAAATTTATTTATGACCTTTGGGGGGATACGGTCAACACCGCCTCGCGGATGGAATCGCATGGCATTCCAGGGAGAATTCAAACCTCAGCCGCCACCTATGCCCTGCTCAAAAATTCTTACCAATTTGAGCATCGTGGCTTAGTTCACATCAAAGGGAAAGGCGATATGGATACCTATTTTCTGTTGGGTCATATGCCCTAAATCATGATTCGTGATAGTGATTGGTTATGTTGATCAAGTCGATCGGCAACTTGATCAACATAACCCTAAAAACGATGGGTGTTGATAATGCAAGCCGGTATTGTTGGCTAGCCGCTTCCACCGAATTCCTTTACAATGCAGGGCGGCCCTCAATTTTGATTGAATCTCCCAAAATCAGAATATTCAATCACTGCTACCGATTATTGCGATTAACAATCGCTTGATTTTCAGTCCCCGATCTCTGCTGTTGTTATGACCCTGCCCTCAGAAGACTCGCCTCTTTATAACCATCCTTTGCCACAAATCGAAGCGTGGCTGCTATCCCAAGGTTGCACCCAAGATCGCGAAGCATTGCATTGTTGGCACATCCAAAAGGATGCTTGGCAGGCAAAGCTATATCTAGAAGAAGATCGCCTGACGGTTTACTACTTGGATGCGGATGGATCTGGAGAGTCTACCCAGCGATCGTTTAAGTATTCCTTGAGTCGGCGGGATATTGAAGATGCAATCTTCTCGGGGCCTTGAAGCAGAGTCCTGCGCTGGAATCTTGATCCGAAATTTTGCGCGAAAGCCTTGAGTGAAATTCTTGAAAATCGCTAGCGAGCTTGAGGTTCAACCCGTCATTATTGGGGTGCAAACTTTATTTGCGAACTTTATTCGCGAACTTTGAGCGTGAACTTTATTTGGTGCGCACTTTGCCGTAGCGTCGATCGCGCTTTTGATAGCTCATGAGGGCTTGATGGAAAGCGGCGCGATCGAACTCTGGCCACAGGGTTTCGGTGACGTAAAGCTCTGCGTAGGCAATTTGCCACAACAAAAAATTGCTGACTCGCATTTCGCCGCTGGTGCGAATGATCAAGTCGGGATCGGTGAGTTCGCGCGTGTACAGGTGTTGTTCAAAGAGCTGTTCATCAATGGCCTCGATCGCCAGGTCACCGCTTTTGACCTGAGCGGCGATCGCCCGACAGGCCTGCAAAATTTCTTGTCGTCCGCCGTAGTTGGTGGCTACGGTGAAATTCAGAGCATTGTTGTGGCGCGTAAGGTCTGAAGCATGGGCAATTTCTGCTTGCAAAGAATCGGGGAGCGCATGGATATTGCCCACAAATCGAATGCGCACCAACTCTTCAATTAATTCTTGAAGTTCTCGCCGCAGAACTTTCTCAAAAAGCATCATCAAAAAGTCTACTTCTTCGGCGGGGCGACCCCAATTTTCTGTCGAAAAAGCGTAGACCGTGAGGGCTTGAATGCCCCAATCTTTGCAGCAGCGAATTAAGTCTTTAAGGGTATCAACTCCCCGGCGATGGCCCATGATGCGTGGGAGGCCGCGCTGCTTTGCCCAGCGGCCATTGCCATCCATAATCACAGCAACATGGCGAGGCAACAGTGCTCGATCGAGATCGGCGGGCAATTCACGCGATAGGAGTTGTTTTGCGGTCATATGAATCGACGCAAGATAAAGTCTTCACCCCCTCTGCGAATGGAGAACGCAATGGGAGGTGAATTTGAGAGCAGTTGTGCAGGAAGTCTCGTTCAGATTAGCGCGTGTCAACAAAAATTGCTGGCTTGCTTCCCATGAGCATACCCGAACGATCGCAACTCGACGCTCTCCCCGGGCGGCCCCACGGGGTAGGGGCGTTGGCCGGCGAATCTAGGGGTTGGTTGGGCCGTTTGAATTGAGGGCCGAAATGGTTGGGCGAGGGGCAGAACTTGCACCGGGTACGGGCATCTATCGCCGTTTGCGCCACAGGCCCGTGAAGAATAGCAACTGTCGCCGCAACTGTCGCAGGGACGTGACTCGCTGTTCCCGATCGCTGGGCGAGGCAAGCTTGGTTTTCAGAATTTCCCGCAGGCGACTGCTGGCGATCGGGCGTTCCAGTTGGCCGCGCTCCGCCACGGAAATCGACCCGGTTTCTTCGGAAACGACGATGCAAAGACAGTTGGCCATCCGTTCCGTCACGCCCATGGCGGCCCGGTGGCGAGTTCCAAGCTGGCGAGAGGCTTGGCGATCGGACAGGGGCAAAATGGCTCCCGCTGAAGTGACCCGATCGCCCTGAATAAAAACCGCTCCGTCGTGCAACAGGGTGGCGGTTTGGAAAATGGTTTGCAGCAGCTCTTTCGAGACTTCCGCATCCAAACGCACCCCGGGCACGGAAAAATCGCGCTCATCGATCGTGCCGCTGGTTTCCAAGACCAACAGGGCCCCTGTGCGGTTTTGGGACAGTTCCCGCACCGCGTCTACCAGTTCATCGATCGTGTTGTCGGTGCCTGGGGCCGTGTCGGGCGATCGGGACAACAACTCCCCCACTTGGCCCCGGCCCAACTTTTCCAACAAGCGCCGAAACTCCGACTGCAACATAACGGCCATGGCCACGGCCGCCCCAACCGTCAAGTTGCCCAGGAAAAAACTCAAGAGCGACAGCCCCCAACGCTGGGCCACCGCCGCCGCCAACATCAGTACGACGAACCCGCGCACCATCCACAGGGTTCGCCGTTCGCCGACGACGGCCAACAGGGCATACGTCAGGAGCAAAACTAGGCCGATATCGATCGCTTGCAGCAGCAACAGCGGGTCTCGGACAACTCAAGAATCGATCTACGAAATGGCGCAGGCCCCCAATGCGCAGGCCCCCAGTGGACAACCGTTGATGAACCCTGGGGGCAAAACGGGGGGCGGAAGGTCTAGCTCAGCCCTTGCAGCCGATCGGGCAGGCGATCGAACCGCAGCAAGTCTTCATCCGTTTCCCGTTCCAGAATCAGATCGGCCTGACCATTGCACACCAAAACCGCCGCCGGTCGAGGCACGCGGTTATAGTTCGAGGCCATGCTGGCGTTATAGGCCCCCGTGGCCAACACCACCAACACATCCCCCGTTTCCAGGGCCGGCAATTGAGCATCCCGAATCAGCACATCGCCCGATTCACAGTGCTTACCGGCTACGGTAACCGTTTCCGTGCAAGGGGCGCTCATTCGGTTCGCCACCACCGATCGATACAAGGATTGGTACGTGATCGGTCGGGGATTATCGGACATGCCGCCATCCACGGAAACGTAGGTGCGGATGCTGGGAACCGTTTTTTGGCTGCCAACCCGATAGGCCGTGAGGCAAGAAGACCCCACCAGCGATCGACCCGGTTCGCACAGCAACTTGGGCAGGGGCAATCCCGTCCGATCGCAGGCTGCCGTGATCCCTTGGGCGATCGTTTGCACCCACTGCTCAATGCTCGGCGGGTCATCGGATTCCGTGTAGCGAATGCCCAAACCACCGCCCACATTCAACTCCGCCACCGGCAGCCCCAACTGCTGGGCCTTAACGAACCACTGCACCAGGGTATCGGTCAAATCGCTGTGGGGTTGCAGCTCAAAGATTTGAGAGCCGATGTGGGCATGTAGCCCAATGCAGTGTAAGTGGGGTTGCTGGGCCAAAAACTCCAGCACTTCATCTACTTGGGTTGGATCAAAGCCAAACTTGCTGTCAATGTGGCCCGTGCGGATGTATTCGTGGGTGTGGCATTCAATGCCGGGCGTGATCCGCACCATCACCCGAATTGGCTCCGAGACGGAGAAGCTGGCCAAGGTGTGCAGGTCAAGCCAGTTGTCGGTGATGATGTTGCAGCCCGATCGCACGGCCAATTCCAGCTCAGCCCGGGATTTGTTGTTGCCGTGCAAATAAATCTTGGCGGCCGGCGTGCCCGCTCGTAGGGCCGTGAGGATTTCGCCCGCCGACACCACATCCACGCCCAAGCCTTCCGACTGGGCGATCGCGCAAATCGCCAAACAGCTCCAGGCCTTGGAAGCGTAGAGCACCTGGGATTCTCCCGCATAAAACTGCTTGAATGAGTCTCGGTATTGGCGACAGGCCGCCCGCAGTCCTTCCTCATCCAGGATGTATAGAGGCGAGCCAAACTGTTCCAGCAGCTCCACCACATCGCAACCGCCCACTTCCAAATGGTCGCGATCGTTCACGCGAGCCGTGAGGGGCATCAACAGTTGGTTGGGCGATGGCTCAGGGCCGCCTTCGGATTGGGGGTGAAGATATTGCAGGCTGGAGGTTTGGGAATCCGTCTGATCAGCGTGATTGGTTTGGGGGCGAGCAGCGGGCGTAGCAACCATCGGTTTGTAGCAGTGCGGGTTGGGTGGTTATGGGGAATTGGCAAACGTTGGCAACCATTGGCAACCACAGAACCGGCGATCTCCATTAGATGCGCTTCCGATGATCCTCTGATGCTCCGATGGGCGATCGATCCAGTGTGATCGATCTAGGGCGATCGGGACACAACCCGATCGATCACCAACCTACCGACACCGAATCTACCGAGCTGACGAATATGAACATCAATCCAGAGCCGATGATCATGGTTGCCAACGTTGCAAAACTCGCGA
Source organism: Limnothrix sp. PR1529 (assembly GCF_002742025.1). Classification (NCBI taxonomy): domain Bacteria; kingdom Bacillati; phylum Cyanobacteriota; class Cyanophyceae; order Pseudanabaenales; family Pseudanabaenaceae; genus Limnothrix; species Limnothrix sp. PR1529. The sequence goes on along the minus strand of NZ_LIRO01000010.1, from coordinate 27,507 downwards.
TCGAGACCAGAGGCAAACCAGCGGCCAACCACAGCATCTGAAGGAGCGATCGCCGTGGATCTAACCATTTCGGCCCCCTGGCCTATCCGGTTAGTTTACTATTGCGCGGCCTGGCCTGCGTGGCTCCCCAGGGTCTCAATTGATCGAGTATTGTTGAAATCAACGAGCCGATCGAACCCCCAACACAAGATCCCCACCTCTGATCATGATTTCTTTGGAAACCTATCCCGGCCTCTATCTGTTTCAGTTGCTGTTTGTGCTGTCCTTCACGGGCGTGATGATTTGGCAGGCGATCGAGTCCATCAAAACGATTGATCAATAATCAGAGCCGATCACCAGAGTCGATCACCAAAATCAATCAGTCGATCGTTAATCATCATTGATCAACATCATCGATCAATGGGATCAATGGTTTAGGGAATCGATCAAGCAATCCTAAACAGACCAAAGACAAGGGGTTTAAACCCCTTGCCCCGATGATTTGCCTGGAGATGGTGGTGGATCCGGTTCGATCGACTTTGATCAATACTTTGATCAATATCGATTTCGATCAAAGTTGATCGAACCCGCAGATTGCGATCGCCAACGGCGGCCCAAGTCAGAACTTGGGTTCCGGCGTTTTTGAAATTGCTGAATCGGGATGACAGGATTTGAACCTGCGGCATCCTGCTCCCAAAGCAGGCGCGCTACCAAGCTGCGCTACATCCCGGTGTTGACGGCCAACGTTGATGGCCGGCGCTGGTGGCTTGCACGGGAGAAAGTTCGCCCACAGCCACAGACAAGGCCATCATATCACAGACGCTGTGAATGCTGAGGCGGAACAGGCGCAGGGACTCCAACCACCGCCCGCTTAGCCCTAATCTGGATACCAAAACATGCCCTTAATCCCTTCCGGATCGGGCATGAACCCCAGACCCTTGTAGAAATCCACCACGTGGGGATCGGCAAAGAGCGTAATGTTGCTGATGTCTTCGCGGCGTAACTGCTCGATCGTTTGGCGCATCAACGCCTTGCCAAACCCTCGGCCCTGAAAATCTGGATGCACCACCACATCCCACACGGTGGCGTTGAAAGCATGATCCGACGTGGCCCGCGAAAAGCCAATCAGTCGCCGCTTTGCGCCCCGCTGCTCCCACATGGACAGCACCAAGAAGCTGTGTTGAATCGCTTTTTTCACCTTGCGCAGGGGCCGACGGGCCCAGCCCACCGCATCGCAAAGCTCTTCAAGGTCGTACAGATCAATATCGCGATCGGTACTAAAGAAAACCCGAATCTCACCCGTTTGCGGATCTCGCTCCAGGGGTTGATAGCCGGGAACCGCCTCGACCGTTGCGGCCGGGCGATCGCCCTGTGTTCCAAATAAGCTCTTCCAAAACCCCATGTGAGCCTACACGATCTGTCTTAACACTTGCCAGCGACAGCCAGTACCCGAGACCAATTCGCCACAACGACGATGCAGCCATGGGGCTAATCACTCAACCGGCAAGGGGCGCGATCGCTCTGCACCGTGCGGTGATTACCACGCCATGGTTGGTTGAGGTTGGTTTAGAAAACGCTGTGATTGCGCTCTATTGTGCCATGGGTTGCGCGAAACTTGGATCATTCCCGGCAACTGGCAACCCAAGACTGAAAAGAAGCCGCCGCAACCCCGAATTCCGACCCAAATTCAGGAGCCGTTGATGAACCTCAGCGATCGATTCAGCGGTTTCGCCACTGCTCGGCCAGCCCAGCCATGTGCCGGTTTGGCGCTTCTGTGGTTCAAGGGGCGGGGTTGCCCACCGAGCCGCCAATTTCTATGCCAATATAGGTTTTAATGGGAACCATAAGCCAAGTCCCTTGGCCTGCCATCGATTGAGATCATCAGGCCATCTAAAAAAGTCCCGCTAAAGAAAGTCCCGTTAAAGTCGCGTTGCGGAACCGGCGATCGCGCCGTCACCCTTGCTTGTTCTGAGGCTGGCTGGCAAAGCTGGCTGGCTCTGAAGGGTGCTCCCCATCGCGATCGCCCACCGTGGTTATGACGCGAAAGGCGGCCGGTTGGGTTGTGTCAGCCTGTAGAGCGGATGAAGCCAACTTCACCGCCACCCAACAGGATGTTTCCCGATTGCGGCATTTGTTAGCAAATTGCGGCAATTGTTAGTGAAATAGTGACGGAATGTCAAGATGGATTCAAAGCGCTATCAGCGGTAAAACACGGTGGCAGGTGCGGTTTCATCCGGTATGAGTTCGGGTCTCAAGCCCTCAACGCTCGACTTGCTCAAGCGCTTCAACCGGGCCTTTCCGCAATTTTATGAGCAGTTTGTCAGCAGTGAAATTCAACTGCAAAATCTGCGCTTGGCCTATCAACTCTACAAAACTCGCCAAGCGGTCATTGAACTGAAGCCGGAAGGGGGCAAAAGCGCACTGCATTTTGCCTATCGCAACCAATCCTTTCTGCTCAGTGACATTTTTGGGGTGCTGGCGGCCTATGGCCTGACGATCCACAGCTTGAGCCTTTACGGGCAAATCCACCCGCCGATGCTGGTGTTCATCAAGTTGGTGGTGTCTCGGGGCAGCAAGGCTCTGACGGAGAAGACTTCGGAAAATGTTTGCCGCGCCATTCGTGAAGCGCTGGCTGGCCACTTTGAGGTGGAAGAGATGCTGGCGGTGGAATTCAACCTGGATGCGGGGTTGGAGCAGGTGGAAACGGAGTTCTATGTGGATCCGGTGTTCCATTTGCCCGCTCTGTTGATTGAGGCGGATAACCAGCCGGGGTTGTTCTACAAGGTGATGTATGCCATCTGGCAAGAGGATTTGCTGGTGGTGAATGCCAATTTGCTGGTGTGGCGGGGACGAACAAGGCTGATTTTGTATCTACTGGGCCCCAATGAGAGCTTGATTCCAGAATATCTGGGTCAACGAATTGCGGAAGGGGTTCGTCAACGTCTGATGGGGTGCTAAGTTGGAAGCCCAAGGGGAATCACCCATCCGGGTATTTCCCCCCCAATCTCTGACGATCGCCCTTGGCCGTCTCAGAGTACCAATGGCACAATGGGGCGATTATTAGAAATTTCCTTCCTGAAGGGGAAATGGGGGCGTTCAGGCGGCGCTGGCGGTTGACTGTCCCGGTTTTTTGGGCCGGTGGGTCTGTGCAGGTTGCTTTGAAGGTCAGTTGCTCGATCGGGTGGCGTTTTTGGCGCGATCGCGATCGGTGATTGTTCCGCGTTTGCCCATGAAAGCGCTCCCGTGAAAGTTCTATTGAAGCTGGTCTGATATTGAGGGTTAGCTGTTTTGGGTTCAGGATCTCACCGCGTGCTGGAAGAGTCGCAACTGAGCGATCGCGATCTCATTGAGCGCATTAGCGCCGGAGCGATGGATCGCATCCTGTTGTTTTTGGCCTTTAGTGCCATGCGAACCGGTGGCCACCGCCACGGGGCATTTTTGGATGCGGCGGCTACGGCGGCAAAATGCGCCATTTACCTGACTTATTTGGAACAGGGGCAAAACCTACGCCATACGGGCTATTTGCACCACATTGAGCCAAAGCGGGTGAAGGCGATTGTGGAGGAGGTGCGCGAGGCCTTGACGGAAGGCAAGCTGCTGCGGATGTTGGGATCCCAGGAGCCGCGCTACCTGATTCAGTTGCCGGCGGTTTGGATGGAGCGGTTTCCCTGGAAGCCGGGTCAGCCTCGCATTCCGGGGACGAGCCTAACCGGTGAAGAAAAGCATTATTTGGAACGGAAGCTGCCGGATCAGTTGCCCGATGCTCAGGTTTTGAACTCGTTCCAGTTCATGGAGCTAATTGAGTTTTTGCATCGCCGATCGCAGGAGCCATTCCCGATCGAACAGCAAATGCCCCTGAGCGAAGCCCTGACGGAACATATCAAGCGGCGATTGTTGCACTCGGGAACGGTGTCGCGGCTGGACTCGCCTTGGGGAATGCCGTTCTATGCCTTGGTGCGAGCTTCCTACTGGACTCCGAAGGATTCCGAAGCCCGCAGCTACACGGCGGTGGAGGATACGGCGACCTATTTCCGATTGCTGCGGGAATGGGCGGCGAATCCGGAGAAACAACAGGCCATGCGGGCGATCGAGGAGTTGGATATTGCGCCCGATCGTCTGGGAGAAGCGATGGCGGATTTGGATCGGGTGCTGCGGGAATGGGCCGATCGACACCATACGGAAGGTGGCCAGCCGATCGTGGTGCAACTGGCAGCGGGCGATCGGATTGACCACCTAGATCCCTAGATCTCTAAGACACAGATGAGCCTTTCAGGGGCTTAATTCGGCCATTGGCATCGGGCTTGACCGGCTCAAATAGTTGGTGGGCGGTGGCGAAGGAACCGTAGCGATCGGGGTTGGCCGCAATTGCCGCTTGCAAACAACTGGCGGCGCGATCGAGAGCCGTTTGGCGTTCCCAGTCACTGCAATCCGATCGCTGGGTTTGCAGCAGGTAGCAACAGGCCTGGCAAAATTGCAACTCCGGTAATGATAGGCCGCGTTCGGCTGCCTTCAAGTAGCTCATCAGGGCCGCTTCCGGTTGCCGCAGCCGGAGTTGTGCCAGGCCGCGGTTATACCAAGGGGTGGGCTTGGTGGGATCGCGCTTGATCGTTTCGTCGTAGCTTTTAATCGCCGCTTGTAATTGCCCGATCGAGAAGAGGGCATTGCCCCGATCGTACCAAGCATTAGGTTGTTCAGGGTTTAGGGTCAAGGAGAGGTCATAGCTGGCGATCGCTTCCCGAATGCGCCCCAACTGCCGCATCAGGCGGCCGCGATAGTACCAGGTATCCGCATCGGCCGCGTCAAAGGTAATGGCCTTTTGGTAGCTTTCGAGGGCCCCTGCCAAATCACCTGCCCAACGCAGGGAAATCGCGCGATTATGCCAAATATTGTGGTCGCCATCCCGCAAGCCGAGGGCCTTGTCATAGCTGGCAATGGCTTCATCATGGCGCTTGAGATTGTCTAGGACGATCCCGCGCTGATACCAAGTGGCGGCGCTGGCGGGTTCCAATTCCAGCGATCGCTCATAGCAGGTGAGCGCCTCGCTGTCTCGATTGAGCTTGCGTAAAACCACGCCGCGATTGTGCCAGGCGCGGGGACAGGTGGGATTCAGTTCGATCGACCGACTATAGTTATGGGCGGCCGCTTCCCAATGGCCCAGCCGGAAGTGGGTTACGCCCAAATTATTCCAAAGACGATGATCGAGTGGTGCAAAGTTCAGCGCCTTTTGATAACTGGCTAAGGCTCCCTCCAATTGCCCAGCGCCATCAAGGGCCGTGCCCCGGTTATACCAATAGTGGGGATTTTGCGGCTCCAGCACCAACGCCCGATCGTAATAGGTGATGGCATCCTGAAGGCAGCCGGTGCGAGCCAGGGCATTGCCGCAGTCATTCCACAGGGCACTGCAATTGGGAGCGAGGCTAATCGCCTGGCCAAACAGCTCGATCGCCTCTGTCCATTGCCCCGATCGACAAAGCCCTAGGGCCAAGGTGTAGGATTCCAGGGCAGCAGGCTGAAGAGCAGTGGTGGCATCGGGGGAATTCACAGGATTGTTTCCATCCCAAAAGCGCGTTGAGGGCAGCTTGGAGCAGGGGGGAGCGTGGCCAACCCCCGTAGGCTGGCTAAGGTATTCTGTGGCCCTTGGGGGCAATCCAAACAGAAAATTAGCTTCATTCTACGTGGGCATTTTACGTGGGATCTCGGAGGGGCGCTTGTTCGTGCAACGGAATTTCACAGCCATCACCCCTAGCTTGGGTTAGGTTGCCTTGGGGCTGGTGCGCCCAGCAACCGAAGATTTCGGATCGAGACGGCCGGCCGGTTCAGTCGGCTAGTTCGTCTATTGTTTCAACTGTTTCAACGATTGATAATGTTCATGTTAGGGGTTGAGCCGGTGATAACACAATTGCGTGGTGGTTTGGTGGTGTCTTGCCAGGCCCCGATCGATTCCCCCCTGCGGGATCCTCAGATCATTGCCACCATGGCCCAAGCGGCTGTGTTGCGGGGGGCGGTGGGTATCCGTTTAGACAGTCCCGAGCATGTGATGGCAACCCGATCTCGCTTGGGGGCCGATGTACCAATTATTGGCCTTTGGAAGCAGGTGCTACCCGGCTCCTCGGTTTACATCACGCCACGCTTTGCCGATGCCGCCGCGATCGCCGCCGCCGGAGCCGACATCATCGCCATTGATGCCACCCTGCGATCGCGCCCCGAAGGGGACACCGCCGCCCAACTGATCGATCGCATCCATCAGGAATTGGGGAAACCGGTAATGGCCGACATTGACACCTGGGAAGCGGCCGAAGCCGCCGCCCAAGCGGGAGCTGACTTGGTGGGTACAACGCTATATGGCTACACGGAAGCGACCCAAGATCAGACCCCGCCGGGATGGGATCTGTTAACGCAAATGGTCACGCGCCTGACAGTACCTTGCATTTGTGAAGGGGGCATTGCTTCGCCGGCCATGGCCCGGGCTGCGATCGATCGGGGAGCCTTTGCCGTGGTTGTGGGAACTGCCATCACGGGGATCGATCTGCAAGTGCAAGCCTATCAACGGGCGATCGCCCTGGAATAGTCTGAACAGTTTGTTGGGGCTGAGCTGGATTGTTTCGATTGCCTCGATTGCCTCCGAAATTCACGGCGGGATCTCAGTTCCAGTCGCTTGCGGATCCCCAAGATTCCATCCCTAAGAGTAATGGGGCGATCGAACAGATCGCCCCATTACTTCACAACTGAATTTCAGGCAAAGAGTTCATCACACCCGATTCAACGGGATTGAACCCGATCGGGCTGGGCTGGACTCGGTTGAACCCAAATCACCGCCCGGCCCGACTCATCACATGGCAACGGTTAGCTACACCAACGCAGGCACAGCCGCCGGAGTGGGCCACCGCTTCAGGGCCCGGCCAAATTCCGCCAACTCCACCATCAACGCATCGAACTGATCCGGAGTCAGGGATTGGGGCCCATCCGACAGGGCCTTCTTCGGATTCGGGTGGACTTCAATCATCAGCGAATCACAGCCCACGGCCATCGATCCCTTGGCCATCGTGGGTACGAAGTGGGCCCAGCCCGTGCCGTGGCTAGGATCCACCATAATCGGCAAGTGGGTGAGGCGGCGCAGTACCGGCACAGCGGCCAGATCCAGATGGTTGCGGGTGTATTGGCGATCGAACGTGCGAATGCCGCGCTCGCAGAGGATCACGTTCGGGTTGCCCGCCGCCATGATGTATTCCGCGGCCATCAACCATTCCTCGATCGTGGCAGACATCCCCCGCTTCAGCAGCACCGGCTTATCTTGGGCCCCAATCTGCTTCAGCAGCGAGAAGTTCTGCATATTGCGGGCCCCCACTTGCAGCACATCTGCCACTTCGTAGATCTTTTCAATGTCGGCCGTGTCCATCACCTCCGTGATGATCCCCAATCCGGACGCATCCCGAGCCGCCGCCAACAGTTCCAAGGCACTTTCACCATGGCCCTGGAACGCATAGGGCGAAGTCCGAGGCTTGAAGGCCCCACCCCGCAGGAATTGGGCCCCGGCCGCCTTGACTCGCAGGGCCGTTTCCACAATCATTTCCTCGTTTTCCACGGAGCAAGGGCCCGCCACCACCGCGATCGGGTGGTTTTCGCCAATGGTTACCGGGCCGTTGGGGGTAGGAATCGTAACCTCGCTGGCTTCCCCGTGGCGATATTCCCGGCTAGCCCGCTTGAACGGCTGTTCCACCCGCAGCACCTGTTCAATCCAGGGGCTAATTTCTTCCATCCGTTCGGGATCCATGCTGGCCGTGTCGCCCACCAGACCCAGCACCACCTTATGTTTCCCGACGATTTTTTCGGGATCCAAGCCCCAGCTCTTGAACTCGTCCGCAACGCGATCGATCTCTTCAGCGGGTGCGCCCGCACGCATCACAATGATCATGATTGAAGCCTCTGTTGATGGGATTTTGAGCGTTTTAGGAGTGTAGCCAGGCTAGCTGGCAGACCAAAGCCGCGATCGAAACGCCGCCAGGCCCCCCACGCGCTTGCCCAAGCCCCGCCGTCGAACTGATAACACCACCTGCGTTCCTGACACCCTTGCCCCCGCTAACCCGTTACGGATTGGATCCCACATCCCTAAAGCGCGCGGAGCCGCCAGGTATCCTGGCAGCCCCGTTCGTCCTCTCTAGTGTAATTAAGATTTTTCTTTGTTTCGGGCTGACTGGGCTGCTCGCCAACCTTCAACCATTCGGCCAAAGTTCACCCGAAACTCCCCGATTCCCCACAAGCTGCCTGGCGCTGTTTCATCCCATGACGAAGACAACACCCCATAGCTCAAACCCAACACCCCCAGCACCAAGAATCCCAAACTGGACGAAAAAACCAGCACATTGGGTAAATGGACTTCTGTTTGCGTGTTGACAAAGTAGGCCCCGATGAAGCTGGCAAAGCTCAAGACCGTCGGGACACCACAAAACACCGTCATCCGTTTGGCCATCCGCTTGCTCACCGAATCGGGAATTGCCATTTCCGATCGCGTGTAGACCCGTTTGGGAGCGGAGTCCGGCTGGGTGGTTTGGGCGGGCTTGGCTTTGGTGGAGGGAGGCAGCGGGTTCAGCTTGCGCGGAGCCGGAGTCGTCGCAGGGGTTGGCTCGGATTCAGCCTTGGCCTTGCGGCGTTTTCCCGGTTCAAAGGGCAAGCGATCGCGCGGCGATGGAGAGGGAGGCTCGCCTGACACGATGGATAGCGCTCCCTAACCGCGAATGCCGAGTTTCTTGATCAGCGCTTGGTAACGCTCACGATCCTGCTTCAGGATGTAAGCCAGCAGGCGCTTACGGCGACCAATGATTTGCAGCAGACCACGACGAGAGGCGTGATCTTTCTTGTTCTTTTTCAGGTGTTCGCTGAGTTGCTCGACGCGCGCCGTCAACAACGCCACTTGCACATCCGCCGAGCCGGTATCGGTGCCGTGGGTTTGGAAGTCATTGATGACGGTTTGTTTGCGCTCTTGTTGCAGGGGCATGACGAATTTGCTTGGGTGTTGCTAAGTACAGACAGCAGCTCTCTAGAATATCACGCTCAGACCGGAGTGCAAGGGGACGATCGCTCGATTGCGATCGCCCCCGGGTTCACAGCGGCCGGGAAGCCCAAAGCCGCCCGGAAGTTGCCTCAAAAACCCCTACAAAACCCCCTAGACCGTGACTTGGGAGACTCCCTAAAAGTCACCTTCGGCGCTGGCTGCGGCCGTGGCCGCATGATCCAACTTGAGCACCAACACGCCCAACGGAGGCAAGCAGAGGTCGATCGAGTAGGGGCGATCGTGGAACCACCATTCCTCCGCCCATTTGCCCCCTAAATTGCCCATGTTGCTGCCGCCATATTTGCGCGAATCGCTATTGAGCACTTCGCGATAGAAGCCCAACTTGGGAACCCCCACGCGGTAATGGGAATGGGGTTGCGGCGTGAAATTACAAACCACCACCACAAAATCCTTGTAGTCCTTATCCCAGCGCACAAATGAAACCACACTGTGGTTGTTGTCGCTGCAATCAATCCACTCAAACCCTTCCTGACGGCAATCTTGGGTATAAAGGCAAGGCTCGTTGCGATAAAGCTGATTCAAATCAGTCACAAACTGCTTCAGCTTCTGATGGGGTTCGTATTGCAGCAAATGCCACTCCAAATCACCCCAAACATTCCACTCACTCCATTGGCCAAACTCCATGCTCATGAAGAGCGTTTTCTTGCCTGGGTGCGTGAACATGTAGGCATAAAGACAGCGCAAGTTGGCGAATTTTTGCCACTCATCACCGGGCACTTTTCCGAGCATATTGCTCTTGCCATGGACAATTTCATCGTGGGACAGAGCCAGCATGAAATTCTCGCTAAAGGCGTACCAAATGCTGAAGGTGACGTTGTTTTGGTGGAATTGGCGGAACCAGGGATCCATCGAGAAATAGTCGAGGATGTCGTGCATCCAGCCCATGTTCCACTTCAAATTGAAGCCCAAGCCTCCCACATAGGTTGGCCAAGAAACCATCGGCCAAGCAGTGGACTCTTCCGCGATCGAGAGTACGCCAGGATAGTAGCTGAACAACAGATGGTTGGTTTGCCGCAGAAAATCAGCCGCTTCAATGTTTTCTCGACCACCGTATTGGTTGGGCAACCATTCCCCATCCTTGCGGCAATAATCCAGATACAACATTGAGGCCACCGCATCCACGCGGATGCCATCAATGTGATATTTGTCGAACCAGAAAAGGGCATTAGCAACTAGGAAATTCCGCACTTCATTGCGGCCATAGTTGAAAATCAAAGTGCCCCATTCCTTGTGTTCGCCCTTGCGGGGATCGGCATGTTCATAAAGGCAAGTGCCGTCAAACCCTGCCAAACCATGGCCATCTTTCGGGAAGTGACCGGGCACCCAATCGACAATCACACCAATGCCGTTTTGGTGGCATTGATCGACAAAATACATGAAGTCTTGAGGCGTGCCATAACGCGAGGTGACGGCGTAATAACCAATGACTTGGTAACCCCAAGATCCATCAAAGGGGTGCTCTGCTACGGGCAACAATTCCACATGGGTGAAGCCCATCTCTTTGACGTAGGGAATCAGGCGATCGGCCAGTTCTTTATAGGTCAAAAACCGAGTGCCGGGCTTCAGTTCCGCCACTGAAACCGATTCGGCCGGCGTGCCGTCGTAGTGGGTTCCGGGAAATGCAAAGTTTTCATGCAACCAGGAGCCGAGATGGACTTCATAAACCGAAACCGGCTGTTCTAGGGGCGCGGTGTGGCGGCGCTTGTCCATCCAATCGTTGTCGCTCCACTGGTAGTGATCCAGGTTGGCCACGATCGAGGCGGTTTTGGGGCGCACTTCCTGCTGGAATCCGTAGGGATCGCTCTTTTCGTAAATGTGCCCTTCCCAGTTTTTGATCTCGAATTTGTAGGGATCTCCTGCTTTCACGCCGGGGATGAACAAATCCCAAACGCCGCCGTCCATTTTCCGCATTTGGTGCTTGCGGCCGTCCCAGTAGTTGAAATCGCCCAAGACGGAAACATTACGCGCGTTGGGGGCCCAAACGGCGAAGTAAACACCGCTGACTCCTTCAATTTCCGTGAGGTGGGCCCCCAGTTTTTCGTAAATGCGGTGGTGATTGCCTTCGCAAAAGAGGTGAACGTCAAAATCGGTGACCAGGGGCGATCGAAAAGCGTAGGGGTCATAGAGTACCCGCTCATGCTCTCCTTCTTGGATCCGCAGTTGGTAGTTGGCGATTTCGTGACGGGTGATGGTGCACTCAAAAAAGTGCGGGTGATGCACAGAGACCATCGGCACTTCAAGACGTTCTTCGGGAAAGATCGCCCAAGCGGCGCTGGCGCTGGGCAAATAGGCCCGAATTGCCCAGGTTGTTTCACCATCTTGCTGAAGCACCAGGTGGGGGCCAAGGACTTCAAAGGGATTGTGATGATGGTTGTGAACAATCCGATCGACTTGATCTTGGGCAATGGTAGGAATCATAGGGCGATCTTTTAAAACAACAGTCGAAAACAGTGGTCGAAAACAACAGTCGAAAAAACAGCGGTGACGAACAAAAGGGCGCAGACGAAAACAGCAAACAGCCATTTAGCCTGGGGGGCCACCGAGAGCCGTTTGGGGGCCGAAACTTGGGCGATCGCGCGCCCAGTGCCAGCGGCCACCATTCACCTTCAGGAGCATCTGCGGAATGGCTGAGACCTGCACAGTAACTGGGTTAGGGTTACCAAAAGCGTTTAACAAGGGGCTATTAGCAGGGGGCTTTCAATGGTTGGTTTCCGAGGGAAAATCTCAGCTTTTTCGAGGTTAATTCTCGGGGTTAATTCTTGGGATTAATTCCTGGGGTTAGTTTTCAGGGCTAATTCTCGGGGTTAATTTTCAGGAGGAAGTTTCAAGGGAGCTGGTCAAAAACGCTTGATCAAAAGGGGTATTCATTGCGATCGATGAGTGTTTGTCAACCATTAGCAACAGAAATTTGCACAGGGTTGCACAGACCATAGCAAATGGCTGCTGTTGTCTCAAGGGCGATCGGGGGCCTGGTAGTCGCCAGATTTGCCGCCAGTTTTGGTAATCAGCCGCACGGCCTCAATTTGCATTGACTTTTCTAGCGCCTTTGCCATGTCGTAAAGGGTCAAGGCGGCTACCGATGCGGCCGTGAGCGCTTCCATCTCTACGCCCGTTTCGGCTTTGGTTTTCACGTTGGCTTGGATGATGTAGCCCGGAAGGGCGCGATCGGGCGTGAGGGTGACCTGCACCTTGCTCAGGGGCAAGGGATGACAAAGGGGAATGAGGTTAGCCGTTTGTTTTGCGGCCATGATTCCGGCAATGCGAGCCGTCCCCAGCACGTCTCCTTTGGGGGCATTGCCAGACTCGATCGCCGCGAGGGTGGCGGGCAGCATTCGGACACGCGCTTCGGCCAGGGCTTCCCGCGTGGTGGCCGTCTTGGCGGAAATGTCCACCATTCTGGCTTCACCGCTGCCGTCCAGGTGGGTGAGCGAAGGGGCGGCCACGGCTCGATCGCCCCCCCCAGCGGCCAAATCAACGGCAGTGGCTGGGTTTGGCCCTCGCTCCAAAAAATTTTGGTCGAGACTTGTCATGCTCCGGATAACCTGTGCTATGATTGTTCGGCGCTAAACGGTTAACCGCCGTCGAGCTAGGGCGTGTAGCTCAGTGGATAGAGCACGTGACTACGGATCACGGTGTCGGGGGTTCGAATCCCTCCTCGCCCGTTTCAAGAAAACAATACGCTAAAAAGCTCTGATTCTAAGAACTTTTGCAGTTTTGAGTTTCGGGGTTCTCGCGATCCCGCTGAAATCGGTTGGATCAGTCAGGCTGAGTTGCTGACGAGATAGACCGAGCCTCAGCAAGTCGAGCACCTGAGTTTTGGTTGGGCTGTTCCTTGGCTCGATCCAGGAACCGAACCAGCGCACAGCGGCATTCCCAGCCCAATGGATCAGAGATAATTTAAAATCCCTGATCGCAAAGGACTGGATTGGATCCCATTCCCGAGCCAAGGTTGGGCGATCGGGATGCTGGAGCCATGCAAAGCGCCGAAGTTAGCCTAGTTGCGTTCGATCCACTTTTGGGCCCGCAACCGAAGGGCTACGGCATTCACCAACAGGTCTAAGCTCGCCTTCCGCTCATCGATCAAGAAGGGTTCGAGGGTGCTGTGGGGGCCGCCTTTTTCCGTGTAGGAAAATCCCTTGGTGGCGTTGATGTCGTCCTTGGGGAAATAAACCCGAAATTCCCGATCGCCCCAACTACCAATCACCTGAGAGCACTGGTTGTCTTCCAGCCCTTTGATGGGAACGGTGGCATTCACAAACTGCAACGCCAAGCCGGCCACACCGCGATCGACCAGGGCCTTTTGCAGGGCGGGCAAATATTCGGTTTCAATAAATTCGCCAAAGGGCTTGTCTTCCGGTTTGGGGGCTTTTTCTTTGGCTGGGGCAGCTTTTGGGGCCGCAGCGGGGGCCTTCGCTTGTACTTCCGCTTTCACTTCCGGATTGTCAGCCATGATGGTTCAGCAAATATGGTGCAGAAAATAGCGGGGCGATCGGGTTGCCTAGGTTCAACCACCACTGCCGGGACGTGACCCACAACGGGCGATCGGCAATGTGGGGGTTCTTGCGGGTCTCGAAACCTAAGCAACTGAAATCTAAACAAGTATTGTACGGAGCGGCGGGAAGTTCCGGCTAGCTTTGGACTTTTGGGCTGATTATCAAACCGATTGGCCACTGCCTAACAGCCCAGTCGATCCAGTCGATCGGGTGCGGTCGATCGGCTGTGGAATGAGCGATCGGCCAATGAATCAAGGCCCAGCGATCGGCTGCCATCAGCCCAAACCAGTTCTTGATCTGTTTTCGTCGTCCCTGATCTGTTTTCGTCGCCCTTGAATAGGTTTGCTATCGTTGGATCACCCTTTGCTCATTCCTGAATCATGGCCTCGCCCCTGGTTAAGCGGTTTTCCCTAGCCCTCAAGCGCTATTTGTGGATCCTGCCCGTGGGCCCAATTTTGGGGGCCGGCGTTGGTGCGGGACTGTCGTTGTTACCCGTGCCGCCCCCGCGCTATAGCATTTTGGGGGTTTTGTCATACCAACGGGCGGGGGTGTCGTTTTCGGAAACGGGAGCGGCGATTGTGGAGCAAGGGCAAACCCTATCGCCAGACATTTTGACCGCACCGGACATCATCGCGCCCGTGGCCAAGGAATTTCGGATGGATCCGGAGTTGTTGCTCAAAAGCCTGCGGGTGCGCGATCCCAACGCTGGTGACGAAAAGGAAAAGAAAAAAGAAAGCGGCCCGCCAACCTTGGAAGTGCGCTTCACGGATGAGAAAGGGGAGCGGGGCGAAAAGATTACAAACACCCTCATGAAGTTGATGGTGGAGAAAAGCCGGCAACTGAATGCTGCGCGGGTGAAGGGAATTATTGACGCGATTCGGGCCCGGCTGCCGCAGGTGATTGGAGAACTGCGGGCGGCGGAGCGCAATTTGGAACGATACGATCGGGTGGAAGGGGCGGCAATTTTGGCGGCCCAAAATGGGGCCCTGATTGAGTCGATCGCCACGATCGGGAATCAGCAGCGCCAACTGCAACTGCAACTGGAAGGCGTGACCGCCCAGGTGCGCTCCCTGGAACAGCGGCTGGGCCTGTCGGTGGACGATGCCTATGTGTCTTCGGCTCTCAGTTCCGATCCGATGCTGGCTCAGTTGCGGGTGCAGCTTCAGCAGGTGGAGGCGGAACGGCTGCTCCAAAGCCAACGCCTGCGGCCGGAGCATCCCCAAATGCAATTGTTGATGCAGCGGCAACAGTCCCTAGAGACCCTGTTGAATCGTCGGGCCCAAGAGGTGGTTGGCGGCAGCATGGCGGGGGCAAAACCGTTGGCGGCCACCAGTCGGATTCGATCGAGCAGCAGCCTGGATCCGGCGCGGCAACAGTTAGCCAACAGTTTGGTTTCCCTGAAAACCCAGCAGGAAACCCTGCAACGCCAACTCACCCTGTCCTTGAAGGCGGAACGGGAACTGCGTCAGGAATATGCAGGCGTGCCCAACAAACAGCTAGAGCGCGATCGCCTGGCTCAGCAGGTGGCCTTGAAAAAAGCGCTCTACGATCGAATGCAGGCCAAATTAGTCGATTCGGAAGCAGCCGAGGCGGAAACCGTCAGCAGCTTGACGATCGCCCAACCGGCCGCCATCCGCTCCGAGGAAATTGCGCAAAAGCTCTCCATGCGCTTGACCCTGCCGGCCGGGTTTGCGGGCGGTTTGGTCTTGAGCGGGGCGTTGTTGCTGGTGTTGGGAATGCTCGATCGCCGCTACCAGGCCGACAGCGAAATTCGCAGCGCCTTGGCCGAGCGGGATATCAAACTGCTGGGCATTTTGCCGGAATTGGCTGCCCGTGCGCCGGGCCTGTTGCCGGTGTTGGTGGAACCCTCGCCCTCAGGGGAAGCCTATGAACAATTTCGCAGCAACTTGCGCCGCCTGGATAGCAGCCTGAAAGTGCTGTTGATGAGCAGTGTGGACGTGGGCGAAGGAAAATCGGTGGTGGCCTATAACTTGGCGATCGCAGCGGCGCGATCGGGTAAACGCACCCTGTTGATTGAACTGGATTTGCGCGCTCCCTCCGCTGCCAAGGCCCTGCGCGTGGCTCCGGATCCGGATGCGGTTCGTGAACCGTTCCACTACTACAGCAGTTTGAACAACTGTGCGCGGATGGTTCCCGAGGTGGAAAATCTCTACATTGCCCCCAGTCCCGGCCCCCAGAATGATTGCGCGGCGATTTTGGAATCTAGCGAAATTCGGCAACTCCTGCTGGATGCCCGCAGTCGCTTTGATTACGTGATTGTGGAAGCAACGACCCTCAACAATGCCAACGATGCCTTGCTGTTGGAGTCCCAAACGGACGGGTTGATCTTAGTGGCTCGCCCTGGCCACACCGACAAAACCGCCTTCACTCAGCGGCTGGATGAGTTGACCGATGAGGAAACCAGCACCATTCGCTTAATTGGTGTTGCCATTGACAGTGCCGATTCGCCCTTTGAGCTGTTGGAAGAAGAACTCCTGCTGGAAGAGGATGCCGAGGCGATCGATCCGATGGCGGCGGTGGATGAATGGTCGATCGTGCGGCCGTCTTCCAATTCCGTGGCCGCGCGATCGAAACAACGCTAGGCACAGCCGGGCGATCGCCCCGATGCACCGTCCTAACGAGCTACCCAAACCAAAGCACCCGAGAGATCCCCCTGTTGGGTTGGTCTCTCGGGTGCTTATTTGAGCTTATTTGAATCAACTACGCTGGAAGCGATCGTTTAATTCTGGAAACGTTCAATTCTGGAAACGTTGAATCCTGGAAAAAACCTGGAAAAAACCTGAGCTAGACCTAGTAAGCAAGGGTTTCCAAGGTCTCACGCAGATAGCGACGCACCAGCAAATCCGTGACCGTGGGTTGATTGGGCGTGCTGGGTTGTTGTTCCAGCCAGCGTTCAAAACCGGAGCTAGAGGCGATCGCTTGCACCAAGCTTTCCCAAACGGCGGCGCGATCGGGTAAGGAAGCAGTCGAAGACGCGAGTGAAGGGGCCATGAAAACCTCCTAACGAGTGAAGCAATGCAGCAAATCCACTGCCATTGAGCAATTTTGAGAGAGCTAAACCCACCCGAAGGGCGGCGCTAAGGCTCAATTGAGGGGGCAATTGCAATCACGCCAGGTTGAAGGTGGGCGATCGCGATATCAGAGACTAGCGAAGTTGACATCTTCCCCTGCCTGAGGTCATTGTGACCGTGATGGGTCACGAAATCTGTCAACCATGAACCTTGCCACCGACCCATGATTTACCAGTGATTTACCAGCGATCCACCAGGTCATTGCCCCCTGACTCTCTTACTTGTAACGCAAGATTGCAAGGAAGACAGTGCTGGCCATCACTCCCCATCTTTAAATCCGGAAGCTGACGATGGCCCCATGAGCCGGCCATTCGTCGCTTCAGCCCATTTCCCAGCATTTTTGAACCGATTGATTGAAAAAGTGGATGATTGCCCCTGTCGATTGGCGGTTGGGGTTTTCAATCCTGAAATGGAGCCTTGCGAAAGAGACGGTTTAACGCGGAAAATTTGCGACGATTTACCCCTACCCCACACTGAGGCGCTGGAGCATGACCGATCGCGCCCGATCGGCCAGAGAGTCGTCCAGGCGGTTCAATGCACAGGGTTCTCCTGTTCGCCGGGCAATCGCCGTTTGGATCATCCAATCAGCCAAAAAGGGATTTTTCGGCAACAGGGGCCCATGGGAATAGGTGGCGATCGCGTTGCAGTGAAATGCGCCTTCGGTTTGGTCTTCGCCGTTATTGCCCAAGCCGCGCACCACCCGGGCCAGCGGCTCCACTGATCCCAGCTTGGTGCGGCCCCCGTGGTTTTCAAAACCGATCAGGTAAGGCACATCCCCCAACATCAGCCGCAACTCCCGCGCCAGCCGTTCGGCGGTCACCTCCAGCACCAGATTGCCGATGCAGCGGGGCGCGTCGGGGCCCGGATGCACAGTCACCAAATCCAACACGCCCAGCCCTTGGATGCGCTGACCTAAACCGGGTTCGTAATAATGGCCGAGCAACTGCGGTGCGCCACAGGTGAACACGCCGGGCACGCCGGCCTCGATCGCCCCTTTCAGGGCTGCGGCCTTGGCCCCTTGCAGATCTCGCATCACGATTTCCTGTTGGCGATCCTGTGCGCCGCCGCCCACAATCAAGTCCACCTGGGTGAACTGGCTGGGGTCTGTGTCTCGATCGAGCGCTTGAATTCGCACCGGGATGCCGCGCCATTCACAGCGCCGCTGCAAACAGGTCACATTCCCCCGATCGCCATAGGTGCTCATTAGCTTGGGATAGAGCCAGCCAATCACCAGGGGTTCAGAGAGGGTGGGCAAGGCGGAAAGACTCACGGGCAGAAAACCTGGGCAAGGTTGCGGAAGAATCGGAGCCAGTCTATCGCGATTGGCGAGATGCTGGGTTCGATCGAGAGGGTTCAGCGCCCGATCGCACCCAACCCTCCAGCGCCGATCGCACCCGATCGAGGGGTTCCGCCCAACTGCCGGGCCGCGACTGCCGAAACAGACGCATGGTTGGATACCAGGGCGTATCGGGGCGATCGCGTAACCAGCGCCAATCGGCCGCATAGGGCAGCAGCGTCCAAACCGGTTTACCCATGGCTCCGGCCAGGTGACAAATGGCCGTATCAACCGTGACGAGCAAATCGATTTGCGCCAGATCGGCCGCCGTGTCGGCAAAATCCTTGATTTGGGGCGCGAGGTCAACAATTCCCTGGGCCGCCAGACGCTCGGCTTCGGCCTCGGAGCGATCAACCTGGAAGCTGTAGAGCTGGACACCGGGACATTGCAGGGCGATCGCCAAAGGATCCAGTGCCATACACTTGCGGGCCGCGTCTTTCATGTGCGGGCCGCTTTGCCACACAATTCCCACCGCCAAGGCTTGGGAGGTTTGGCGCGGGAGCGGGCGCTGATTCACCAACGGGGCGATCGGCCGCAGGTAAGGAATCGGGGCGGGAATTTGCTCAACGGTGGTTCTCGCCAACCGAGGCAAGCTCAACAGCGACACATGGGCACGGTAAGGAATGTGGCAATCGTCACCCGCGAAGACCTGATCAACCCCAGCCACCGTTTCCATGAGCCGCACCAGCGATTGGGGACACCAAAGCACCACCCGATCGCACCGTTGCCGGGCCCAAGCCAGATAGCGGCTAAATTGCAGCGTATCCCCCAAGCCCTGTTCCGTCAGCACCAGCAACGTGCCCTTTAAGGGCTGCCCATCCCATTCGGGGCCCGCCGCTTGCACCCAAGGATTTTGATCCGAATACCGCCGCCATTCGTAGGCCCGCCAACCCTCATTCCATCGCCCTAGGGAGAGTAAGCAAAGGGCATGGTTGAGTCGCAGGTGCGGATCTTCCGGCAGATGCATCAGGGCCTGTTCTGTGATGGCCAAGGCTTCTTCAAAACGGTTGTCGTGAGCGAGGAGTTGCCCCAGTTGAGCGGCAGCATTGCCCAATTCGGGATTCCAGGTGAGGGCTTGCCGAAAGCATTGCTCTGCCCGCCCAGGATCAGTGTCATTCCAGGCCAGTCCTTGCCAAAAGGCGATCGCGGCCTGTTGTTTGGGAGCCAGTTGCTGAATGGTTTTCGGGAGTGGGTGTTGGCGTAACCAGGCGAGCCAAGGTTCTAGGCCTGCTTGCTCTGTCCAAACTTCTCCAAGGGTGGGATAGGTTTCAGGGAGTTCCGGATCCTGGGCGAGGGCCGTTTGCAACGATCGCAGGGCCGTTTCCCGATCGCCCTGATCGAGCGCCAGCAGTCCGGCGTAGTAATGGGCGATTCCCAGTTGTGGATCCAGGCGCAAAGCCAAGTCGAGGGCCCGTTCCGCTGGTTGAGTGGCTTGGGTGGCTCGATAGGTGGCGCAAAGGTTCACGTATAGACCCGCCCAATGGGGATCCTGCTGAATGCCTTGCCGGTAGTGATGACGGGCGGTTGACCATTGCTCAGCCCCTTGGGCCGCCAAGCCGGCCTGAAGCTGGGCGATCGCCTCGGGAGAATGGGCCAAAAGATGGCTGTGCGAGGATTGCATAGTTGCCAAAATTGAGAGCTTCCCAGATGCGGAGTCTCCAAAATTCAGAGTCTCCAAGCTTTAGAACTGTTCGGCCAGCAGGGCCGATCGCACCTGCTGTAAGGGTTCCGACCAGTCACCAGGCTCGGTCTGCCGAAAGAGCCGCATGGTGGGATACCAAGGTGTATCGGGGCGATCGAGCAGCCAGCGCCAATCGGCTGCAAAACAGAGCAACGTCCAAACCGGTTTGCCCATCGCTCCGGCCAAGTGACAGATGGCCGTGTCCACCGTGATCAGCAGGTCGAGCTGGGCCAAATAGGCGGCCGTGTCGGCAAAGTCCTTGATCTGCGGAGCCAAGTCAATGATTCCAAATTGAGCCAGGTGAGCCACGTCCGCATCGGAGCGATCGACCTGCAAGCTGTAGAGCTGCACACCGGGCAAATTGAGGGCCGCCGCTAACTCCGGGAGACTGCTGGATTTTTGGCGGTGGACGGCTTCTAGGCGATCGCCCGATCGAAACCCACTGGCCCAAACAATCCCGACCCGGCGTTGATCCGGTTTCGACACCGGTTTCGGCAGTGGGAGCGGCTCGGTGGTGGTGGGAAACAGGTAAGGAATCGGAGCCGGGACGCGATCGACCGTGGTTTGGGTCAAGCGGGGCAGACTGGACAGGGGTAAATGGGTGTTGAAATGGAGGGTTTCACAAACACCATCGGTGACATATCCCGCCCCTGGAGCCGATCGCATCACCCGTACCAGCGCTTTCGGGCACAGCAGAATCACCGTTTGGCAGCGATCGGCAACCCACTGAAGGTAGCGGGCCCATTGCAGTGAGTCCCCAAAACCTTGGTCAGCCCAAATCAGAATCGTGCGATCGGGAATTGGGGTTCCGTCCCATTCCTGACCGGGCAAGTCCTGCTTGGTCATTTGTCCCGATCGCCACTGCCACTCATTTTCCAAAAACCCCTCCGTCCAGCGCCCCAGGGTGAGCAAACAGAGGGCCCGGTTGTGGCGCAACGTGCCATGATCCGGCCAGCGAGCACAGGCGGCATCCAAAACGGCTAAGGCTTCCGTCAGGCGGCGCTGCTCCGCCAGGATCAGGCTGAGTTGAATGTGGGGCGGTTGGTAGGTCACCTCATCGGCGATCGCCTGTTGCAACCAAGTTTCTGCCGTGGCCAAATCTCCATCAAAGTAATGTTTGAGTCCTTGCCAATAGCCGATCGCCGCGCGATCGAAGGAGGGTAAATTGCGCCAAGTATCAGGCAGGGGGCGCGATCGCACCCAATCCATCAACTCGGGAAACTGATCTTGATTGTTTAACCGATGGGCAGCGGCTACGTAGAGGGCTGCGGACTCAGGAATTTGATCCAAAAGATGGTGGCAGGCTTGAATCGCCTGGGTTCGATCGGCCCAATCCAACAGGGCTAACCAATTACGCACCCCGATGGCGCTGTGCGGATCCAGACGCAACGCTTGGGCGCAGGCCTGGCGAGCGGCGGCCATCTTGCCCAATCCCTTCAGGGCTGCCGCCAGGTTGATATAAATACCGGGAATTGCTGGATCCAACCGGAGGGCCGCCCGATAGCCTGCCAGGGCGATCGACCAGTCTGCTGCCGCCAGGGCTTGGTTCGCTTGTTGGGCCAGGGCGATCGCCTGATCTTGGACGCTGCCTTTCACCGCTGTGGTCTCCTGATCTGTGGTCTCCTGATCTGTGGTCTCCTGATCTTTGATCTCCCGATCTGTGGCGCAATGGATGGCGCGGTCTGTAGCGCGATTTGTATTGAAGCGAAAATTCCTAAACAATGAAGTCCCTAAAGACTTTCTCAAAACTTAACTTTCTCAAGACTTAAAGAATGCCGCGACCCGTGAGAATTTCCCGAACTTCCAGCATGGCGGAATAGGTGGGCAGGACGTAGAGGGTTTCGCCGTCGGGCAGTCGATCGAGGGCGTTTTGAATCGCTGCCTTGAGGTTGGTTTCCACCGACAGGGTGGCGGGCCCGGCGGGGCGATCGGGATCGCTGTAGGCCAGCCGCAGGGCCATGTCATAGGCTCGATCGCCACTGACCACCAGCGTGGCCCCCGTCGCCACCAGCCCTTCCGTGTCCGCATCCCAAATCCAAGACACATCGGTTCCGTCCGGTGTGCGATCGTTCAGCACCAGCAACACCGTGGGCGAAAAGGGGCGATCGCGCGTCAGTTCCACCACCGTTCGTAGGGTTTCGTTGGTTCCCACCGGGTTTTTGGAGAGCAAAATTTGCACCGATTTTCCCTGCACCGTCAGGGATTCCGCCCGGCCAAAAGCCGCTTGAAAATTGCGAATGGCCGCTTGAATGGGTGCTTCCCCAATGCCCAGGGCTTGGGCGGTGGTGGCGGCGGCCATGGCGTTGTATTGGTTATAGATGCCCACCAATAATTGCGGCCAGTCGCGGCTATTCAGCAACGGGCGCGATCGCGCAAAACCGCAACTGGGGCAGTGATAATCGCCCAAATGGGATAGATAAACGCCCTCATAGGTCAAAGAGTGACCACAGTTGGGGCAATAAATGGAATCAACGGCGTGGGGAATTTCCGGTAAAAAGCGCTCCGGTTCACTGAGGCCAAAGTAGCGAACTCGGGCTAGATCTTCCCACTGGGCTTCCAGTTGTTGTCCAAAGTGGCAGAGGGTGGGGTCATCGGCGCTCAACACGGCGATCGTGTGGGAGAGCGGGGCGATCGCCCGTTCCCAGCGGCGAGCAATCGTGTCCACCTCGCCGTAGCGATCGAGCTGGTCACGAAACAAATTCATCGCCAACAAGATCCGCGGCCGAATTTGCGGTAGCACCTTGGGCAGGACATTTTCATCCACTTCCAAGATCGCAAAGTCCCGATCGAGCCGCCCCAGCCAATTCGCATCCGCCAGCAAAGCCGCCGTCAGACCATTTTCCAGGTTGGCCCCTGTGGCGTTGTGGGTCACCCGATAGCCCTGGTTTTCTAAAATGCTTCGCAGCAGCAGGGCCGTGGTGGTTTTGCCGTTGGTTCCGGCCACCAAAATCGCGCCCTGTTTCACTTGAGCTGCTAACAGAGCCAAGGCATTGGGCTGAATCTTGCGGGCAATGCTGCCGGGCAACACACTCCCGGCCCCGCGCCGCAGCAACCGCACGGCTAGGGCGATCGCCCGGGCGGCCATCACTGCCGCTGCTAGTCGCAAATTGTCGATTGCGCCCGCCATGAACCCCTGTCCGCAAAACCCCCGCTATCCTACCACCCGGCGGCTGGGCCCCCGCGCGGGAGACTGTGAACCTGAGACGATGTTTGAAAAGCCACAATTGAGACACCACTTGCCCCAACGATCAATGCAAACAAACGATCAATGCAAACAAAGGTCTTAAGCCTCTTGCCCCCCAAGACTATTGGGGTCTGACCAGGGCTGCAAGATACTTTTCAAACAGTCTTTTAGGAAATCGTGACCAAAGAACGAGTCTTGGCTCCAGGTGTAGTAGTAGCGACCAAACCCATAAAACCCCATTGTTGATTCGGTGTCGGGGCGATCGTACTCGGATTGAGACTCACCCCCACCGAGGGCAAAGGTACTGGGTAAGTGACCGATCGGGGCGCTGAGATCGTAGGGAATCTTAGTTCGCCGCTTAAAGTCGTAGTCCGGCACATGCCACCCATCATAGGTTTCGACTTGCCAGCCCACAGCATCCCCAAAGCAGTGACATAAATCCTGGCGGGAATAATTGAAAGGCTTACAGGTTTCTGCTGTGCAAGCATTCCATAATTGGGCTTGGATGGAAAACCCAAAGCGATCGCGACTGTAGATCCGCCAGAGGCGATCAATCGCGACCAAACTACTCTGCGGAAAATTCTGAAGATCACTTTTTCGCAACCAGAGATTAGATCGATCGGCGATCGCCTTCATTAGAGCAATCGTTAAATCATCTGCCGCCTGCCATTGTTGCTTGGCCAGTAAGCTTTGCAACTCGTAATAGCGATCGCGATCGCTCAAGTCAGGTAATTGGAAATGCTGCCATAAGCCTTCCAAGGCGATCGCTTCAGTGCAACCCAAGAGTTGCTCGATCGCCGCTTGTTGCACTAATGGATTGGGCGATTTCAAAGCACGAACCACTAAAGCAATTCCTTCTAGACCCCGCTGCATGGCAATGGTTACGGCGGAGAGTTGATTGGCTTCTGAACCACTGACAAAGCATTGCAATAGCTCTGGCAAGCCAAATAGGACGATCGCACTAGAAGCCTGGTAATCCGATTGATGTTCACTCAAAATATCACCCGCTTTCATTGAACAACTTCGCAATGATTGATCACTTTGTCGAACTCAAATAGAGATTTTATTTTGATCTTTTTAAGAAAGATTCATAAACAGAACATGAATAAAAAACTAATTTCAATGAATGGGAGTACACAATTGGCCATTTTCTGAAAATATTGGCTATGCTGAGATCAGGCTAGCACAGATCATCTAGTAACCTTCCAAAATTCTGTAGCCTGCCGCAGTCAGACCATGGGCAAAATCATGAATTACGATGATTCCAGACCAGATCAAGTCTGGCCAGATTCTCCCCAGTCAGTCAATAGCTATCGAAATCAAAACCTGAAAAATTTTTCCTTTCGAGGCAAAAACCTGGCTAATACAGATTTCAGTTACTCAGACCTCAGAGGATGTGACTTTTCCGATGCAGACCTAAGCAATGCTAATTTTACAGGGGTCATCACGGGCCAAACCAGTCGCCAACTGCTACGGCAACTGGGTTGTGCAGTCCTGGGGGCGATCGTTCTAATTATCATTGCTTTTGCCTGTGCTCACCTGGCGGAGGCCCTTGGTCTTGATCAAGTAGGATTTGAGCGATTAATAGGTTTTTTCTCGTTGCTCTTTTGGATATTTTCACAATCAATTCGCAACGCTGTTGAAGTTCGTTGGCCAGGCCTAACGCTAATCCTCAATATGGCAGCCGTCAGCCTTCTGATTATGATGGGGTTGCTATTCAGCCTATTTAGCCTTTCATTTACGCTAACCGGCAATGCTCTTGGGCCTTTGTCAGGGTTCACAGGATGGGCAGTTATGGGGGTTATTGCTCCATTACTCATTGCAGTCATTGCAGCGTTCTGGCTCCATCGTCTGATGCAGGAAATACCGGGTACTCTTTTTCGATCGACCAACTTAACTGGAGCCAACTTCAGCAATGCCCAGTTACAAAATGCGAATTTTTTGCGCGCAACCCTAACTGGAATTTGTGTGTTTAACTGGCAGTTAGGTTCCCAAAATTGCTGGACAGATAGTGCCTGTGAGTATCTTTTTTTAGGTGAAAATTACAGCGATCGGGAGCCAGAGCGTGCCCAGTTTACTCCCATAGCTTGGAGTCAGCACTGCGATCGCCTTGCCAAACCACATCAATCAACCTAATGACTTCTGATGTAATTCTGAATCGAGATCGCAACTCAAGATAGCCCCAAAATTCATCATCCCTAGCCATGATCGAAATTGTAGATCAAACACCCAATCGGTTACAGTTGCGCGATCGCGATTGGAATTGGCTGGGTTTAGGATTATTGGGGCTTCCTTTTGTCACCGTCGGCTTGATTGTGGGACTGGCCGTCAGCAATCGAACCACGCTCAATTGTCAGCGATTGGCAACTAATCCAAAATCAATGGTCTGTCAACGAATAATTGATGGCTACTTGGGACAAAATACCCTAATAATTCGTGAACCCTTGATGCGTGCATCCGTTCGCAGAACCAGCGGCGTTGGTGTAGTTCTATATTTTTCTAAAACACCCGAACTAGAATTAGTTAACCATCGAATTATTGTTAGTTACAAACAAGAAATTATTGCCAATAAAATCAATAACTTCATTCAGAACTCTCAGATCAAAATACTCAGCGTTGTTCAAGATGATTATCTTGAAGGGTTAATGAGTGGCTTAATGTTTCTGCTCCCTGGACTATTTTTGATAATTCAAGGAGTGACTACCCCAATGCTGATTACTTGCGCATTTGACAAAACCAGCGATCGAGTCACGATCTTCAAACAATACCTATTCAAGATTTCTAAGACTATTGAAGCGCCTCTTAGCCAAATTTCTGAAATCAAGCTCCAAGAATCATCACTCTTTACCAAGAAGCCTTGTTTTTATCTAAGTCTCCATGATCACTCCAATGAAAATCTAAACGCTCGCATTCAGTTCCCGACTCAACTCAAGCGCTCACCAATTATTATCTCTGGCTTGCATATCAATCAACACCATCTGTTAACTGTTCGTCGAACCATTCAGCAATTTCTCAATAATTCATAGCCCAGTCTGTGATCAGAATCCATAGCCACATGATTAGGCATTGAGTCGCGCGATCGCGTCGAGCACCCTGCTGGATTTTGCAAGATTTAGTGTTTGATAGACGGAACCCAACTTGCTGTGTGAGGACGTGATGGCAAAACGCATTCCAGAACAAACGGTGAAAGCCGGTGACTACACCTGGGTCTATCGCGAGGTTGTGCCCGAGTCGCCCAACGATCGCCCGCCTGTGTTGCTGCTCCATGGGTTGGTGGCCTTTGGCTATAGCTGGCGAAAGGTGTTACCCGCCTTGGCGGAACAGGGCTTCCGGGCGATCGCCCCGGACTTTCCCGGCTTTGGTGCGTCCGATCGCCCCGAGCGGCTGGATTTTGCCTACACGCCCGATGCGCTGATTGGGTTGCTGGAGCAGTTTTTGGATGCGATGAATCTCGATCGCGTCTCGATCGTGGCCCAGGGATTTTTTGGCTCCCTGGGGATTCAGTACGCCTTGCGGAATCCTGATCGCGTCGAGCGGCTGGCGATCATTAACGGGCCGATTTTCCC
Organism: Limnothrix sp. PR1529; assembly: GCF_002742025.1. NCBI lineage: Bacteria > Bacillati > Cyanobacteriota > Cyanophyceae > Pseudanabaenales > Pseudanabaenaceae > Limnothrix > Limnothrix sp. PR1529. The sequence continues at coordinate 1,106 of NZ_LIRO01000010.1, read as the reverse complement.
CGATGCCAAGCTGCCCTGGAAAATTTCCCAAATGGCGATTCCGCTGGTAGGCGACATGATGACCCAAGATCCGCTGCTGGTCGATCGCCTGTTAGAAGGTGGCGGCCCCTACCAAGTGGATGATGCGGATTTGGATGTGTATCGCCGGCCGTTCCTGACCAGTTCCGGAGCGGGGCGGGCGCTGCTGGCGGTGTTGCAAAACCTGCGGTTGAAACAGACTGTGCAAGAAATTACCGAAGGCCTGACCCGCTGGGAAAAACCGACCTTGGTAGCCTGGGGCACGAGCGATCCTTGGTTGCCGGTGGAAGCCGCCAAGGCCGCCGCCAAAACCATTGCCGACTGCGAGTTTGTGGAGATGAGCGAAACGGGTCACTACGCCCAAGAGGACTGGCCAGAAAAGGTGTCAGAGGCGTTGATTCCCTTTCTCCGGCGAATGGCGACTTGACAGGCGGGTGGGATGTCGATACATATCGTTACAATTCAGTGATCCAACGAATGGGCCACAAGCCTGTTCATCATTCGATTTTTCCCGCACTTTTTTTAACGAGAACCCCATGATTCGACTTCGTTCGGCCCTGTTGGCCCTGGTGATGGCGGCGGCGATCGCCCTCACCAGCTTGGGCTTTGCCCCCGTTGCCCAAGCAGAAACCTACTCCAGCGCCCAAAAATCGCAAATTGAAATTTTCGTGCCCGGCGTGCAAGACATGCGCGATCGGCTGCCGGAACTGGAAAGCTACATCGAAGGCAAGCGCTGGCGCGAAATCCAAACCTTTGTCCATGGCCCCTTGGGCGAGTTGCGCGAACGGTTGAGCCGAGTCAGCCGCCGCTTGAAGGGCAGCGATCGCGCCACCGCCGAAGCTGCCGCCAAGGATCTGTTTAAACACCTAGTGGCAATGGATGAATTTGCGGGTCAGTTTGACTACAAACGCGCTGGCAATGAATATTTGGCGGCTGTCAAAGCCTTCGATCAATTCCTGAGCGTTGTACCGCAATAGTTCGTTTTCGTAAACGATTCCTCAGTCAGCCCTTCGATCTAATCGGTGCGATCGAAGGGCTATCTCAGAGCAATGAAAGCATCATCTAAGTTAACGTCAGTTCGGGATAAG
>NZ_LIRO01000109.1:0-8956 GCF_002742025.1 Limnothrix sp. PR1529 | reverse complement strand
GAGGACGACGGCGCGGCGGGGGGCGGGCGGGAGCGAGCAACCGAGGGCCCGATCGTGCGATCGAGCGGGGCGAGCGACCCAAATTAAAAATGCCGAAGGCAACCGCAGCGGGGAAGCCAGGGCGGGGGAGGATGTGGCGAGCCTAATTCTGAGCAGCGGTTACGATCTGAGGTGCGCGATCGAGCTGAACCATGCTGATAACTCTGAATCCGAACCAGTGGCTTAACGTCTATACGCTCCAGTGCGATCGCCTCGAATACTGGTGCACGTTGCAATTCTGGGAACTGGATGAGGAGATTAAGTCTGAAGGCTTAGATGATGTGGTGCTTGAGCTGGTTTCTGAGGATGGCGAAATTCAGTCAAAAAAATTCCGGTGCGATCGCTGAGAAGCCGATCGCCCGGAGCTTATACACTGACTCAATTTTATCGCTTATTCTGCCTGCGCCATTCCCACGGTGCGATCGCTCCCGCGTCACCATGCACCCCGGCGCGTTGGGCGATCGCCAATTCGCTCGCGGCTGCGATCGCATCTCGGTTAGGACAGTTGCCAGAGTATCGGGCATAGTGCCAAGCCAAGCCCGATCGCGCCATTTCCTCATTAACGAAAACCTCGCCGGTTTCGTCGATCGCGAACAACTCGGCCACCTGGCGGCCGTACTTGTCCCGCTCCACAAAGTAGGGCCGGATCGTGCGATCGCGTACCAATTCCACCAGGTGATCGCGTGCTTCCTTGCCGCGCTCCTGGGCTTTCTCGGGTGCGTCAATTCCGCAAAGCCTTATCCTCTCAGTGTTTCGCCCGTTTGTGATTCGCACTGTGTCGCCGTCTGAGACTGATTCGATCGACCAATTCCCCGGCGCGGGCGTGGGTGCGATCGCTGCTGGCCCTCGTGCGATCGCAGTTGGGCCACCTGGGCCACTTTTGGGCCACATCCACCAAATCCCCACTATGGCGGCGGCGATTGGGATTCCTGCGGTAAGTCGCCACAGAGGCGATCGAGCGTTGTGCGGATTCGATCGCGCTGGACTTCTAAACCTGCGATTGCTGCCTCCAGTTCCTCGGTTCTCTGCCATAACTGCTGCATTGCCTCCGTGCTGCCGTCTCCTAACTGATAACTGATTGTGGCCAGCTCCACCCGTCGCCGGTGGGCTGCGGCCTGAGCCTGAGCCAGTGCGATCGAGCGCTCCAGGTCTTCCGCGCGATCGAATAGCTGGTGTAACTCTTGGGCGATCGCATCCTGGCGGCGAGCTGCGGTGGCCTGCAATTCGATCGCACGGGTGGCCAGGTCTGCCCTACGGTCGCGACGCTGGCCCACACGGCCACCGCCCATGATGTTGCTGATCACGTTCAGCGGGTTCGGGTCGATCCAATCAGTCCACTCGGTGCGCCGCGATTGTGCGATCGCCCCTTCGGTCTGCCCTAGCCTGCTGTTGATTGCGCTGATTTCCAGACTTTGGGCGATCGCCTTGTCGATGCAACTCGATCGATAACTCGGCTCGTAGGCTGCGATCGGTTTGCTCCAGCCAACGCACACGCCGAACAGTGCCACCGTAAGGACTCCGTACCGTTTCCAACTGCGAAAGCTCATTGCGGGCCAGATTGATTTGTTGGGTGATTTGGGCGATCGCGCCCTGGCGTTGCTGTTGTTGTTGCGCCCATTGGAGCTGCTGCGTTTGCCACATTGACCGGCTTCGCTCCAGCTCCTGGGCATGGGCATAGCGATCGCGTTGGTAGGCGGTCTGTGCTTCGGCCAGATTTGCCCGTGCTTGGGCGAGCGTTGCACCGGCGCGATCGGCTGCGCGTTGGGCGGCTGCCAACTTGGCGGCCTCATGCTGGCCCACGACTGGATCGGGCAATGCGGCCACCGTGCGATCGTGCCTCTCCTGGGCGATCGCTAACTGGGCTAGGGCTTCCTGGTGGCCCAACTCTGCCGATCTAACCTGGGCGATTTCTGTCCGAAAATCGGGCGCGGGTAGTTCTGGGGGGTGGGGTTTTACGAGCATGGGCGCGGGCAACGATCGCAGTTGGGATAGCGACAAATTCAGGCGATCGATCTGCCCCTCCAGCCGTTCTCGGTCATCCGTGCGATCGGCCACAATTTGCCCCGGCGCGATCGCCTGCCCGCTCGTGACCCGGAGATCCTGCGGACTGGTCAGCGTTAGGGCGATGGTGTGCAACCTGGGGCGATCGCTCGTGGCACTTCCCAGGGTGATGGTCTGTGGTGCTGGTGGTGCGATCGGGGCTGGTGGTGATGGTGCGATCGATTGGCAACCAATCAACGGCGCGGCTAATGCTGCCAAAAAACGTTTAACCATATTTCTGAATAATCCAGAAAATAACTATTAAAAAAACAACGGGATAAATTAGCCAAGTTGTGAGGATAAACCAACCAATTCCTAACACAACAATTATAAATATTGCAGCCAATAAACCAGCCGCCGCAATACTAAGCCAGTGTTCAGCTCTATGGGGGATTCTAAACTTATCTTCTAGCTTCAGTTTGAGCAAGCCTCTCTGCGTGTCATAGACTGAACCTCTGACTTGGTAAAGACCCGCGCTAACTTCTGCCTTTAGAAAATCTTCCTCAATTTGTCTAACCTTTTTCGAGAAAAGTATTCTACAACTTCCTTCACTCTTTTCGCTTTGCAGATGAACAATTGAAGTTTCCCAAAACTCTTTACAATGAACCGTAATCATCATTAATTTCATGCTATTTTCTCACTACTAAATCACCGCTAACCCAAACTTCTGCTAAGGGTTTTAAATCCTCGGCACGGGCGCAAGTTAGGGTCAAGGTTTGCCCCTCTGCCACCACCGGCATAAATCGGCGCGGGTCTTTGGCGATCGCGATCGCCTCGTCGCTCGTGAGCTGGCCCGTCGCGGTTCCTGGTCCCATCACCTGGATCACTTCAGCCAGGGGCACGGGGTCGGGGATATGCACCGGCGCGATCGACACCGGCGCGATCGCACCTTCCACCACGCGCACCACCTTTGGATCGAGCTGTTCCCCGATCGCGTAACGCTCGGGCCCGCGTTGCACGATGAGGCGATCGCCCGTGGCGTTGGTTCCAATCACTTCAAACCGGCCTGAGATTTTGCGGGCCTCAAGTTTGTGTAATGCCTCCAGCTCCACAAATACCCGGCGCTGGCTGCCCACCTCTCGGTAATGCTCGATCGCGCCCTGGTCGGTGGCCAGCAAGTTTCGGAAACTGGCCAGGCTCCCGCCATCGCCGATCGATTGCAGCGTGGCGATCGCAATCAATACGAGCAAGCCCTGAAATAACCGCTCTGTGGGCGATCCGGTGGTGAGGCGAAAGGTCGGATCGTAGGGGAACACCAGGCGCTTAGGGCTGGGATAGAGCGCGGGTACGCCAGATTTTGACGCTGCATCTAGTAGCCATCCGCACAAATAGCCCAACTGCACCACTAGCCACCACTTACCCCCCAGAACTAAAACCGGGGCGGAAATCAGGGCGATCGCGCCGGAGCCGATCAAGCTGTGGGTGATCTGGCGATGCCCCCAACGGCTAACGATCGCACTGATGGGCGCAAGTATCCGACCGGGCAGCGATCGCGGGGTGTCTAAGTCGGGCAATAACCCAGCAGCTCCCCCAACGATCGCAGCGATCGGATCACTCCAGGCCAGGGCGCAAATTGTGCCGCTAAACAGTAGGTGAGTGGTCGATAACACGGTCGTAATCCGTTCCGTTAAACCGCCAGGCCTCGCCGTGGGTCTCGCGCGTCCACTGCTCCAGCGTGCCCGCGTCCCGATGCTTGGCGATGGTGCGATCGCCTACCTTCAGGTGCTTGCAGAGCTTCCGCAAACTGAGGCGATCGGGCAGTGTAGACGATTGTAAACGGTCGTTTACGGGTGGTGGTATACGTTCGTTTACATCTGTAAACGGTTTGAGTTTTACGGTTGGGATTGTTATCTGGTCAAGAGTCCAGCCAATCCCTGCAACTTTTTTTCCAGGGCTTCCACTCGCTCCACCAGGGCGCGGGCCTGCTGGGGGGACTCGCTGCCCAACTTCAGGGCGATCGCATCTCTCAGCCAGTCCGCAAAGTCCTGGCCAGTTTCCCGGCAAATTTGCTCGATCGCACTGAACCACTCCTCATCGATGCGGGTTGAGACGGTCTTTTTAGCAGCCATCGTATACGCTCGTAAACGCTGTTTACGCTTTAACAGTACCGTTTCTGGTGGCTGTCGTTTGATTTCGTAAACGACCGTATACGAGTGTTTACGCTTATTTGAGGGGCGTAAGAATCCTTAAAACCCTTACGGGGCAAGGATCGATAAAGCCAATGCAACCTTACAAGGGTAATCTTGCATTCAAACTTTGCTCGATCGCTTGCTTACGCGGCCTGTCCATAGGACTGTGACCCGAATGAGCACCGAGGCAATCCCGCCCATGATGATTAGGTTGCGATCTCCCATGCCCTGGCCGAGGTATCGAATCACCAGGAGCAGGGCTAACCCGGCAATCACCAGCGGGGTTCCATCGATCCACTCGTTTTGATCTGCTGGTGACTCAATCGCCAAGTCATGTTCCAGGACTGACCGGATCAAAAACTGTGGATTCCCGTTTGCGAGCGTTGCCAGCTCCCGCGCGCGATCGCGATCGAGCTGCACCCGATGGTGATCCGCCGCGGCCGTAATCAGTTTGATCGACTGCTCAGGGCTAAATGGTCGCAATTCCCAGCGCGGGAACTTCAGCCACATATCGGCCCGCTTCGGGGTGGTGGCGAATAGGTAGATCTGGGCCCCGGTCTCTAGCCATTGCTCGATCGAGTTCCGCACAGCCACGGGGATGTTGTGCGCTTTGTCGATGAGTAGGACGGTCTGGCTCTCCACCAGGGCGGGCCCAATTTCGCCCAAGATTTCGGCCTGGGTTCGGCGCTTGCCTTCCTCGGTCTCGGTTTCCACGCCCACGGCCTCGGCCACCGATCGCACAAACCCACCGGCCGGAGTTGACCACGGCTCATAGTGCGATCGCCCGCCGCTATCACGGATCAACTGAGCCAACCGCTGGGCTAGATACGATTTGCCCACGCCCCATTCACCGTGAACCAGGAGCGATCGCCTGCGCTCCACGGCCTCCAGCAGAAATTTTTCCTCATCGCCCCTTAAGGAGCTAGAGAGAAAAAACTTTTCAGCCGGTAGATCGACCCTGCCGAGCCACTTTAAAACCTGTTGCTCACTGCGTTTGCGCTCACGGCTCCACACTGATTTGACGATCGCGCGGTATTCGCGATCGCCCTTCATCCAGCGCCGAATAAATGCCATCTACGCTTGGGCCGCTTTCCACCGTGCGATCGCGCGGCGGCTGCAACCCTTACCAGTCGTGACCCGCACGAACGCAATCGCCGCGTCGTAGGTGGTGTGGCCTGCTTCCCAGGCGGCGGCAATCGCGCGATCGAGCTGGGCGGTGCGTGTGGCCCATGGGCGGCGCGGTTGGTTCTGGGGGGTAATCGGTACGGGCGGCGCGGCCGGTAAAAGGGCGATCGGCTCTGAGGATGGGAGCGCGATCGGCTCCAGGGCCGGGGGCAAGGCCAGGGCGATCGCACCTTGGGCCAGCGTGGCGATCGCGCTGAAGGCAAAGGCGGCCAAATTGCGGGCCGCCGTGGGGTCAAATTTCACTGGGCAGTGATCCACAATCACCGCCCAGGTTTCCGAGAGCGTGTATTGATGCCAGGGCTTCATAAGATCGAGCGAGTCGGTTAATCGCTATTTTGCCCTTGCAATTTGGCGATCGCAGCCTTAACCCGTTTGATTTCATTTCGGTTTGCGATGCTGGCCAGCCACTCGCGCTCTTGTCCTTTGGCGATGTGTTTATGGGTGATTCGATCGCCCACCTCAGTGCATAACCGCAAATACCGATATCGCTTGACCTGGATCGGTTTGTCGCCTTTCTTAATCGCTTTTGACTTGCGCTCCACTGTGTACCACTCAAGCCAACAGTTCGGGGGGGCGGTGGGCAATTGCTCTAGTCGGTAGAGTCTGGCTTGCAATCCTTCCAAACCCTGCTGCTCGATCGCTCGCTCGACGGGGGCGCTCGTTTCCGGCTCCCACTCCAGCAAGATTTGCTCGCGCCGATCATCAATTCGTTCAGTCCGCATTGCTCGCCCCCCCGAACAAACTGAGCTGGCCAGGGGCGATCGCAGGTTGTCCACCAGGGCGATCGGTAACTGCTCCGATTTGGGCCAAAGCCCTGCGGCGCTCTCTCAGCCAAACCTGATAAGCCCAACCGCTCCGCTCTTGGAACGGATAGCGATCGCGCAATAGGCGCTTGATTTCCTTGATTTGCTCGGGTGTGGCCGTGCCGAAATAGGGGACGCTGCCCAACACCTGGGCGATGGTGGTCACGATGACGTGCTGCGCTTGGCCGCTATAGCCGCTCATGCTTCCACCTCCTGGGCTTCCGCTCCCAGGGCGGCTAATTCGGCCTCAATCTGCGGCCTTAGATTCGGGTAGAGCTGCCACTTAACCGTCAGACGTGCGATCGCTCCGGCGCGGGCCTCCTCCGGCGTGGGCTGTGGAAAATTTTGAAAAATTGGCGTTTCCACCGGGGCGGAATTTTTGGCCAACTCCCGACGCTCTTTTTCTTGCAAAAATTCGCGCTTATAGCCTTCGCGCTTTATAGCCTTTTCGATCCACGCTTCGATAAATGCTGGTGGTCGCGGCAACTTCTGCGCGCGTTTTCTCAGCCATTCCCGAAATTCGATTTCGTCAAACGGTGCGATCGGGCGATCGTTCAAATCCTCATCTCTCTCAGGGTGGGCGGTAGGGTCTGAGAGAGAGAGATCTGTAATAGATCTGTAAGACTCTTCAACCTCGCTAGGAGCCTGAGTTTCAGGGGCTTCCCTGTCCAGATTTGAGGCCGGGTGTCCAGATTTGAGGCCAGGTGTCCAAATTTGAGGCCGAGTGTCCAAATTTGGACAGGTTGGATCGTCCGTGTTTTCCACAGGCTCGATCGGCTCGATCGCACGGTCATGCGGCCTGATCCAAAGGTCGATCGCGCCGATCACTTCAAAGTGCAATAGGTTGGCTTCCCGCAATTGGGCGATCGCGCGGTAGAACGTGGGGCGTTTGATCTGGTGTTCCCTGCACCAGGCGGCCACGTTGGCGATCCGAAATTTCCAGCCGTCCTTACGCTGGGCGCGGATCAGGTTGTAAACGTATCCGCTTGGGGTCAATAGCCCGTTTAGCCACTGCCACCGCACATCCTCGGCGGTTAGGCGCTGGTGAGCTAGAATTTGTGCCATCATGAATTTCCAAAAAAATGATTCAGAAGCTCCCGCCAAGGAGCTTTTTTTGTTGCTTGATTCGTTGGTTTAGCCAAACCAGCCTGCTAAAAAAAGCACTCAGTTTCCCCCATTTAATCACTTTAGGGAGCGTCTAAATTCGGTGGTCTTTTACAAAATTGCGAGCGTCCGAATCCCGGATAAACCAGCGTCCTTCGACGTTTTTGGCGGCTAGCTTAGGCTGTTGCCGTCCTTTGATCCGGTCAATAACATATTGATTTGTTCGGTTAATTGCGCTTGCAATTTCTGATACAGTCCACCAAATTTCTAGCGCTGGCTTCCAGTCGGTCAAACCTGCCCGCTTTCGTCCTTCCAAACGATTTGCAGCTCACCGCCTAGGGCTTTTATTGCTTGTTCAGCTACCCAAAATTCCACCTTTGAATTGGGGTCACACAGTTTGGTGACCTGGTTAGAAACGGCGGTTACGGGGCGATCGCTCTGGCCACGCAATGCTAAGAGTGCCTGCCCGAAACGGTACTTAGTCCAATTCAGTGTTTTAAGCCTGCGGTTGATTTCCTTTTGCAGCATTCCATCTCTCCTAAACGCTATAGCGCCATCCCACTATATTAGGACGGCGCTATAGATAGTGGTTATCTCATTAGCTATTGCAGCGATCGCAGCCCATTTGTCCCGGTTCAACGTGTCCCGGCTCTGTGTAGGTTGCCCCGCATTCCCAGCACTCTAGAGCCGTCCAGTCAGCCTTAGCCCTTGCCCTCAGCTCGGCGCGTAGCTCTTTAAAGGCTTCCGATTTTGAGGTGAAAGCCTGCCAGGAATAGCCCTCAAAATAGCCGCAGGATTTTACAAACAGCGTTAAAGTCTCGCCGTTTTTGAGCTGACAATGGTGCTTGTCGATCTGGTCTCCTGAGTAAGGATGGCTGTTGCTGGTCAGGATTTTTTCGGAGCTGCAAGAGTCGATCAAAGCGATTTGCTCTAGCGTTACTCCAATCAGTTCTCCACCGTCTGCGCCTAGGTAGTCGTTGATCAGGCGGCTTGCTGTGTCCGATAGCTTTGGTGCGTCGATCATTGCTCGGCTGATTTCTAACTCCTCTGGCGAGTTAAAAGTCCTTGCAATTCGACAGGACTTCTTAAAAGTCCAATTGCTGTTAGCTAGTAGACAAATTCCGTTAGGGAAATCCGCTTCAAATTCTCCCAGGATCTCAACTTCAGCCTCCAAAATTGGAAATGGTCGCATCCTCTCAAAGTTGTGATTCCTGTCAAGGTGTGCCCGCAGGTGGTCAGGCGGCAAGGCATACCAATCGTAGGAAATTGAGGGCGTAATTCCCCAGCTATTACGCTCTTCAACAACCTGGGCATTGGTCAAAGCTGCGTATTCTTCCGCCTCTTTTTGGGTTCCAAAAAAGAAATCACAGAAGTATTTCGGGAAGCCATAAATCTTAGTCTTAGTCTTAGTCATCGCTTGTTGGAATTGGGTAAAGGTCAGACTCGAAATGGTGACGGCGCGATAGGGCGATCCAAACTGAGCTGGCGCATGATTGGACTGCTTCAATCGGTGCATCTGGCGGCATTTGCGATCGCGCTGCGCGGTAGCAACCGGCGTAAATCCTGGCCAGATCTAAGCAATCTCGCCGTAGGTCTTGCCACTCGATCGGCTTACGCGCGGGCGGTGGTGCGATCGCTCCTGGCGTTGGGCGGGTG